>JAOTYS010000679.1 GCA_029861795.1 Gammaproteobacteria bacterium
CGATGCAGCACGTAACGCCGGTGTCGATGCCGAGATCAGATTGAAACTTGCCGGGCGCGAGTTTCGCGAAACTGGTTCTGAGGCAGGATATGGCACCGGGCACAGCATCCCGGTTCTTTATAAGGCACTGGCTAAGGTCGACCCGTTTAAGCGGTAACTCAGCTCTCAGCTACTATTTCTATACGCCTTTGCAGGTCGGCAATATCTCCGCCTTTAGGCGTTCAATCGGTTCGATGGCTCGCTGCAATTCTTCACGGATTTGCTTCCGCCGCAAGCCCATACGTGAATACCGAGAGGGCTGCGCCCTGCATTGGCCGAAAAAAGCTGCTCCACTTGACGCAATTCATGGGATTGTTCGCTGGCAAGTAGGTCGATTTCAGTCATCTTGTTTCCGATACGGCCGGAGTTGCTCGCGTAGGTTTTCGACTTTCATAGCCTGATGTTGGCGCGTCGGGTGCAAATCGCTGTAGTTTTCGAGTTCGGCCTCAGCAAGGGGGAGAGCCCTAGACAGTTCGTCAACGCGCAATTTTTCTGCGCCAGAGAGCTTGTCGAAAATTTCCCGGTTAAGCTCCACCCAGGGCCGAGTCTGCCAAGCTTCGCGGCGATTCTGGCTATCTGTCGTCCTGACTTCGGCTTCCGAAAACCTTGGATCGACAAAATATGGCTGCAACTTTGCCTCTAACGTTTTCAACTCATCACGCTTCGTATCCGTCAGAGAGCCAACATCCTGGCTGACTAGCGCACGGTACAGATCATGCATTCTGGCCACCATGAGTTGATGACTTGGATTGAATGTTCTGAGTTTTCTCATATCCAATTTATGCGGCATTTTGATTGTTCCGTTCGCTTTCATGCTGGATTAACCATATCATAAATTCCGCATAAGCAGAAATTAAAAAATAAAACGACTCACTTTTTTGCATTCAAAATGTAAGAAAATAACAAACTGAAATTGAAAATCAATAATGAGAAAGGCTGATTCTCTAAGCAATACAGGCATTTTTCAAAATGTAAGAATATATCTGAATACGACACAATTTAAGAAAATATCCATCTCCAATGAATTCTTATAGAGTTAATACGTACTGGATATTTCCAAACGGTTTTGCAATTATAACTTGGAGTACCTACGTAATATGGACGCAATGATGCGTGTCCAATTTATAGGAGGTTCAAAATGCCAAATATACAGAATGAAACAGAGGTGCCGGGCGGAGGGGATCGTGATATGGCTGAGCGCCTTGCACGTTCTCTGTTCGGGATGAAAATTGACGGTGATCTATTGGTCACTCTCAAAGATGGGAATGACTACCTTTATCCACTAGAATCTATCTCTGACGATCTAAACGCGGAAAAAATCAGCCTTACCACGTTTGATGAAAATGGTCAGGCCAAGTCTTCGTACGGGATCTGTACGCGTATGGAGCCTGACGAGACGTTCGACGAATATCTAAAGGCGACATTTGTTCTGCGTGTAGGCCACCGTCGCACTGCGATATGGCTATTTGATGAAAAACTGGATCTTAATGGAGATGGTGCGGACAAGTTCGTCACCCTGTCAAAGATGTTTCGTGTGCCGGCGGAACATGAGGCGCATATGGTCCCGCTTTTTTGGCGCGCAAAGACCGGCTTCCGGAGAAGTCAGTCGCCCGATGATCTGATCAAATTAGTAAGAACATACTGGCCAAATGGCAAACCGGAACTGAAAGAAAAGGCTTTGAAAGCCCCGGAGGGGGGAAAGCCTTACAACTATCACAACGTTTTCAGCTTCGGCGATGCTGATGATGGTGAAGACCTCCTACGAAAGACGGTGAAATTGACGTTTGGGACAAAAATTAGTTCCAATGATTGGAAAACGTATGAGAATGAATTTGACGACGTTATGCCGCTACTTCTCGAACACAATGTTGGTACGGAATACGGTCGATCATTCCTTCAAGGCGTTCTAGTCGATGGCGCTAACCAGCGCTCGTCTAAAAACATGCAAGAGAACTATGTTCTTGCGCTGGACATCGATACTGGCGAACCGCTGGAAAGCATGCGCCGGAAGATTTGGGGCGATTGTCTGTTCGCCGTCATCTATACGAGGCACTCACATGGCAGCACTGAGACGGCTGTCAAGTCAGAAGAGGTCCGAAACTATTTCAAGTGCAACGACCGGACTCCGATTGATGGTGATATTGAATTGGAGCACGTCGTCGAATTCCTGCGCGACCAAAAGCGCTATTGGCCTACCATTCTGGAAAACGCCAAATGGGTTGCCGAGAAGGATATTGAAGGTGGAATTCATTGCGTTATTTCTCACAATCCCATGGACAAATACTGCGTCGTGTTCGTGCTAGACAAGCCGTTTGTGTTTGCCGAGCGCGAAGGCGATCACACTGAGGCCATTCAGGAATGGAAAGAGCGATACGCCCGCCTT
>JAOTYS010000680.1 GCA_029861795.1 Gammaproteobacteria bacterium
TTCGCGACCCCAGTGATTTCGACCAACCGCAATCAAACGGTCCTATGCGGATCGTCATACTGGGTGATTCGTTTATGTGGGGTGCAGGTATCGAAATGGACGAGACACTGCCTGCCCTTTTGCAAGCGAGACTCGGTGCATCACACCGTGTTTTCAATGTTAGCGCGCCAGGATGGGGCATCGATCAGATGTATCTGGCGTACGAGAAATATAAAAGGACACTGAAGCCCGAAGTGGTAGTCTTGGCTTACGTCGATGACGACGTGAATCGGGTCTTAGAAGCCTATCGCATCTACGAGAAGCTTAACAAGCCCGTGCTCACCATCCGGGGTGGTACTCTAACTCGACGCGGACCGGCATCTGAGGGCGAGCATCTTATCAATGGTTTCGCGCGACGCAGCGTGTTGTTCAGTTTATTCATGCGCGAACACTTTTTTTTGTCTGATGCAAATCCGGTTATCCGTCAGATTCTTACTGAAATTTCTAGGGACACGAGGGAGGTTGGTGAGCGGTTTGTTGTCCTAAGAATTCCTACGATCGACAATGATTCACTACAACAACGAGTGCGACGAGCAACAAGCAACTTTCCCGAGCTATCAACGGAAGGGTCATTCCTATACTTGGATCCTGCGGCCGAGTTCACGGACGTCCCAGATTGGCAACGTAAGTTTTACCTGGACGATGGACACATGAACAGAGCAGGCAATATTTTCTTGCTCGACTACATCTGCCGTCACGCATTTCAAGACTGCTAAGGAAGTGTAAAAGGAATTGTGTAACTGCTTTATCCTTAATGTTATTAAAGCAGGAGAAAGCAGATGAAAGAAGAAGTGATGAAGTCGTTGGCCAATGAGTTGGCGAAAGACGTAAAGACCGAGAAAGACGTAGGTGAGCTAAGTTCGCAGCTGATGAAACTGGCAGTGGAGGCGGCGCTGGGAGCGGAAATGGAAGCTCACTTAGGCTACGCCAAACACGAACAGTCGCCGCCTGAGTCAAACAACGCCCGCAACGGGTACTCCACGAAACGGCTCAAAGGCGATCATGGGGAGGTCGAGTTGTCGGTGCCACGGGACCGGCTGAGCGAGTTTGCGCCGCAGATTGTCGGTAAACGACAAACCCGACTGACGCAGTTTGATGATCAGATTCTGGCGTTATATGCCAAGGGGATGGGTACCCGGGATATTGTTTCGGCATTTAAGGAGATGTATGGGGCTGAGGTGTCTCCGACATTGATATCAAAAGTCACGGAAGCGGTGATTGAACAGGCGCATGAATGGCAATCGCGTTCATTAGATTCGGTGTACCCGATCGTGTATCTGGACGGATTGGTGGTGAAGGTGCGTCAGGACAAGCAGGTGGTGAATAAGACCATCTATCTGGCCCTGGGGATCAATCTTGAGGGTGAGAAAGAGCTGTTGGGGCTGTGGTTATCACACACGGAGAGTTCGAAGTTTTGGCTCAATGTTCTGACTGAGCTACGCAACCGCGGCGTGCTCGATATTCTGATTGCCTGTGTGGATGGATTGACGGGGTTTCCGGACGCTATTGTGGCCGAGTATCCGAACACCAAGATTCAGTTGTGCATTGAGAAATGGACCCCGGATTTTGGACACCGGCTTAAGTGAAATCTTCACCCATATCATGCCGCGTTTAACACGCTGCTGTCACCGAAGTATACGGCGTCCGGTGTGCGCCGATCTAGCGCCGTGTGGCGACGCCGCGTGTTGTAAAACGTGAAGTATCGATCCAGCCCATTGCGAAGCGCCGCCGGCGTCTCGTAGGCACGCAAGTAAATGTCTTCGTACTTGACGCTGCGCCACAGTCGCTCGACGAAGACGTTGTCGACCCATCGACCCTTACCATCCATGCTGATGGTGATCTCATGACGCTTGAGCGCATCGGTGAAGGCCTGCGCGGTGAACTGCGCGCCTTGGTCGGTATTAAAGATCTCAGGGGCGCCATAGCGAGCCAGGGCCTCCTCAAGCGCCTCAACACAAAACGCCGTGTCCATGGTGTTGGACACCCGCCAGGCCAGGACCTTGCGGCTGTACCAGTCCATGATGGCGACCAGATACAAGAATCCCTTAGCCATCGGCACATAGCAAATGTCCGCCGCCCACACCTGGTTCGGCCGCTCAATCGCCAGACCTCGCAGCCGATAGGGATAGACCTTGTGACCCACACCCGGTACCGAGGTGCGAGGCTTGGGATACAGCGCGACCAAGCCCATAAGACGCATCAACCGCTGGATCCGCTTGCGATTGACGCGGTGACCGCGATCACGCAGTTCGTCACGAATCCGCCGGCTGCCGTAGAACGGAAATTCGAGATGGATCTCGTCGATCCGACGCATCAGCGCCAAGTCGTCCGCCGACAGGCCCTGGGGACGGTAGTACGCGGTCGATCG
>JAOTYS010000167.1 GCA_029861795.1 Gammaproteobacteria bacterium
CGTAGCTGAGCCCAGTGCTGATTCAGCGCGTTCCGCCATAACGGAACTGATCCGTAGTGAGGTAGATCAGTTGATTGCCATTGGTGGCGATGGGACCGCACATCTGACCGTCAATACATTGCTGCAAAATGACCGTGGCCATAAAGTTGCATTCGGCTTGATCCCCGCAGGTACCGGTTCCGACTTTGCACGCACGCTTAAGCTGCCTAAGCGCTTAGATCGCGCACTGAACCGCATTTTATACGCCTCCCCACGCCCAATCGATGTCTTGAGCATGCGCACCGATTCAGGCGCGCAACATTACACATTGAATATCACATCGGCCGGATTGTCCGGTGCCGTAGCCAGTGCGGTAAACACAAAACCTCAACGTGGCGGCCTAGTTTACCTGTCCACTACTGTTGTTGCATTACGGCATTATCAACCGGCACACTGCCGGCTTTGGCTCGACAATCGATTATTCTTTGAGGGAGAGTTCTTCTTGATTGCCATTGCCAACGGCCAATATTTCGGCAACGGAATGCGCGTCGCACCCCGGGCAAAAATAGACGATGGTCTTGCTGACGTGGTGGTAATACCTCCCATACCACTTTGGCACCTCCCCTACCGACTGCCTCAATTTATGTTTGGCTGGCACTTGAACGCATCGGTGGTAAAGTACGGCCGTGCCAGCACCATACGCCTTGAGCCATCCGCAGGAACCCCGCCATTGGAACTCGATGGTGAAACGATTTCTTCCGAATCCGTCACTTATACAGTGCACTCTAAGGCACTGAAGCTGTTGAATTGACTATGACCGAAAAACTAATGCGAAGGGCTGAATTCAATCACTCTCTAATGGGATTCATTGCGGAATCGCCGACACCGTTTCATGCGGTTCAAGCCATGGCAAAGCGACTTCGCGATGCCGGTTACTCCCGCTTAAAAGAGTCGGACAGTTGGGAGTTGGTGCCGGGACAAGGCTACTATGTCACACGAAACGATTCCTCCATCGTTGCACTCTGCTTGGGTGCAGCCGATGTGGTCCGGGCCGGAATACGAATGGTCGGCGCACACACTGACAGTCCTTGCTTAAAGGTTAAACCCCAGCCTGAAGTTCACGAACATTCGTACTTCCAACTTGGAGTGGAAGTCTATGGCGGTGCGCTACTCAATCCGTGGTTCGATCGAGACCTCTCTTTAGCTGGACGAGTTAGTTACACCACTATTGACGACCAAATCTTAAACGCTCTGATAGATTTCTCGCGGCCGGTCGCCGTCATACCTAGTCTAGCGATACACCTTGACCGTAAGGCAAACAAGAATCGCAGCGTCAACCCGCAGACTGACTTGCCACCCGTTTTATGTCAGGCTTTCGATAGCGACGCACCGGATTTCCGCACATTGTTACTTGATCGCCTTCGCGAACAGCATCCCGAATCCGGGGCGCAAGAGATATTGGACTACGAACTTTCGTTGTACGATACCCAGCCCCCCTGCGTGCTTGGCTTACGGGAAGATTTTATCGCCGCAGCCAGGCTTGACAACTTACTAAGCTGCTACACCGGTCTAATGGGACTGCTGTCCTCGGATGGAGATTCATCCTGCCTGCTGGTGTGCAATGACCATGAGGAAGTGGGAAGCATGTCGGCCGGTGGTGCTCAAGGGCCATTTCTTAAATATTTTCTGCAACGAGTTTGTGGTACCAAGGAGAAATTTCTTCGTGCAATCGATCGCTCAATGATGATCTCCGCCGATAACGCGCATGGCATCCACCCAAACTTCGCCGACAAACACGACAGTAACCATGGCCCGAAATTCAACCAGGGTCCTGTGATCAAGATCAATTCTAATCAACGCTATGCTTCCAACAGTGAGACCGCTGCAGTATTTAGGCGTCTGTGCGCACAGGTCGATGTTCCGGTGCAGTCCTTTGTGGTGCGCACGGATCTGGCATGCGGCACCACCATCGGTCCACTCACCGCAGGCGAATTGGGCGTGCGAACCTTAGACATAGGGGTAGCACAACTCGCCATGCACTCAATCCGGGAGCTTGCCGGCAGTCAAGACACCCACTACTTATACAAGGCTTTGAGACATTTTTTTGAGTCACAATCTCTGGGATTGCAATAGCGACGGTGAAGCACGGTTTCGCTGCGCAACATGATAACCACCGGGTCCAAGTTTAGTGCTCCTGAGCGATAAGACTGCAATCATCACTGGAGCCGCCAGTGGACTGGGACGGGAAATCGCCCTCGCATACGCCCGGGAAGGAGCCAATGTGATGATCGCCGATATAGATCTGGAAAAGGCACAAACTGTGGCGGCAGAGCTACAAGGACAACGCGGGCAGGCGCTGAAGATGGATGTCACCGATGAGGCCCAGGTCAACGCGGGGGTGACCGAAACGGCGCAACGATTTGGCGGGGTGGATGTGCTGGTGAGCAACGCCGGTTTTCAGAAGCTCAACCGTCTCGAGGATGTCACCCTCAGCGATTGGAAGCAAATGATGGCGGTTCATCTGGACGGTGCCTTCTTAACGACCCGTGCCTGCCTCAAGGACATGTATCGCCGTGGCACAGGGGGCAGCATCATTTACATGGGCTCAACCCATTCGAAGCTAGCCTCACCACTTAAGGCGCCGTATACCACTGCAAAGCATGGACTGATCGGATTGTGCAAGGCGGTGGCGAAAGAAGGGGCACAGTTTGGTGTGCGCGCCAACGTGATTTGCCCGGGATTTGTTCTTACTCCGTTAGTTCAAGCGCAGATCCCACAACTCGCTAAGACAATGGGCATTAGCGAAGATGAAGTTGTAAAGAATGTCATGCTTAAGGATACGGTGGACGGCGAATTCACTACCACTCAGGACGTGGCACAAGTGGCTGTACTTTTTTCGACGTTCGAGACCAACGCACTGACGGGTCAATCGCTGGTTGTCGGTCACGGTTGGTTCATGGAGTGATGGCAGGCGAGGCGAAGCTAGGCAGCGGTAGTATTGCACCCTGCGCTTGCTCGTAGTGTCTCGATGAATTTTTCGATGGAGAGCTGCTCCAATAGTTCTTGAGCCGATATCTCGGTTTCCTCACGCACCAGACCAACCGATGTAGCCAGCCGTCCAACGACACGCTGTGGGCTTTCCCGACGTTGACGACACTCCTCGATGCTGGCGGAGCCATCCCGTTTAGACATCCGCTCTCCTTGTTCATCTTGCATCAACGGCACATGCCAAAATCGCGGCACTGTAAATCCAAGCCTTTCAAACAGTTCCGCCTGGCGCGGCGCCGAATCTAACAAGTCTGCCCCACGAACCACGTCAGTAACACCCATGAGCGCATCGTCCACCACTACGGCAAGCTGGTACGAATGAAGCTGGTCTGCGCGGCGCACTACGAAATCTCCAACCTCCTGCGGGAGATGGTGTTCGACGCGACCGACTATCATATCGCTTACCACCACGCGACGACTCGGCACGCGGTAACGCAACGCGGCTTCCCGGCCTTGCGGCCTTGTCCGCGTGCTATTGCTTCGGCAAGTGCCAGGATAAATTGATCGATCTCCAGATCCTTGGGGCGCACTTGCGGCCATGGCGATGTCCTTACGGGAACAATAACACGGAAAGATCAGACCCCTAGATTCAAGCTCCCTCACCGCCTGCGCATACAGTTCATGACGGGCTGACTGAAGGTAAGGACCGCGCGCCCCTTGTACGTCAGGACCCTCATCCCACTCTAAGCCAAGCCAGCGTAAATCATCTAGGATTTGTGCTGCACTCCCTGGTCGGACTCGCGGTCGGTCCAGGTCTTCCATACGCAACACAAAGCGTGAACCGTTTAGTCGTGCCTGGAGCCACGCCAATAACGCAGTCCGCGCATTGCCGAGGTGCAATGGCCCAGTGGGGCTAGGGGCATATCGGCCGCATCCTTGGGCAAAGGTGGCGTCGGCATGACGTGCCTGAGTGTGCGGCATCTGTCGGACCTCGCGGGGTCGGCGGCTTAGTGCTCCCGCGTTGCACGGAATTCGACGTCGGGCCAACGCTCCATAGTCAACTGCAGATTCACCATATTCGGCGCGATATAGGAAAGGTTTCCAGCGCCATCCAAAGCGAGATTAGCGCCAACTTTGCTGCGAAACTCCTGTTCCTTTTTTTCATCTTTGCAATGAATCCAGCGCGCGGTCGCTACCTGCACCGCTTCAAAGCCACACTCCACTCCGTACTCGAAACGCAATCGGTGGGCAACAACGTCAAATTGCAAATTGCCCACAGCGCCCAAGATAACATCATTGCTGTTAAGTGGCTTAAAGACTTGGGTCGCACCTTCTTCGCTAAGCTGCACCAATCCCTTGTGCAGCGCCTTGGCTCGTAACGGATCGTGTAATCTTACCCGACGAAACAACTCAGGGGCGAAATTAGGTACTCCTATAAACTTAAGCGCCTCCCGCTCTGTAAATGTGTCTCCGATCTGGATCGTACCGTGATTATGCAAGCCTAGAATGTCACCCGCATAAGCGTCCTCTGCCTGATCTCGCCTGGCTGCAAGAAAAGTAAGCGCATTGTGGATCTGCATCTCTTTGCCAGTGCGGACCTGGAACAGCTTCATACCCTTACGAAATCGACCGGAAGTGATCCGCACAAAGGCTATCCTGTCATGATGCGCCGGATCCATATTCGCTTGGATCTTGAACACGAATCCAGAAAACTTATCCTCAGTCGCCTCAACATCGCGGGTCTCTGTCGCCCGCACTTGCGGCGGCGGCGCATAGGTGACGAACTGATCCATGAGCTCATCGACCCCCAAAGTCTTCAGCGCGGATCCGAAGAATACAGGCGCCAGGCGCCCAGTTCGATAAGCGTCGACATCGAATTCATGACTTGCGCCCTTAACTAATTCGATCTGCTCTCGTAGCGCTTCAGCACGGCTACCAATTTGGTCATCAAGCTCGTCGTTATAAAGTCCATTAATCATCCTCGCTTCGCGACCATTACCGCCAGAATCCACTGTGAACAAATGTGTAGTGTCATCGTAGATCCGATACAGCCCGAGAAATTCCCGCCCCATACCGATGGGCCAGGTCATCGGTGCGCAGTCTATTTTGAGTACTGATTCGATCTCATCCAACAAATCGATTGGATCACGACCTTCTCTATCAAGCTTATTGACGAAGCCCATGATCGGCGTATCTCTCAAGCGACAAACATCCATCAGTTTAATAGTACGTTCCTCCACACCCTTTGCCGCGTCGATCACCATTAAAGCGGAATCTACTGCCGTTAGGGTGCGGTAAGTATCCTCTGAAAAGTCGGCATGGCCGGGCGTGTCCAACAGGTTGATGACACAGCCGTGGTACTCGAACTGCATTACCGATGACGTCACTGAGATTCCTCGCTGCTTCTCCAGCTCCATCCAGTCGGAGGTGGCATGACGGGCAGCCTTACGCGCCTTAATAGTGCCGGCGTGTTGAATGACGCCCCCATAGAGCAAAAGCTTCTCGGTCAGCGTGGTCTTCCCCGCATCAGGGTGCGAGATAATGGCAAAGGTTCGCCGCCTGGCGACCTGCTGGGCTAATTGGTTCATAACTGGGATAGGGTGTCGCGGTCTAGCAGTGGTACAAATTATACCCGAGTGGAGGATATGTGGAGACACATCCTGCGAATATCAAGCGTTGGCAGTCCAAGCGCAGCACTCGACCGACAGAAAAGACCCGTCTCTATCACGCACCGAAGGGTCTTCCGAAAACCATGAATTTGCCATATGTAGGATCCTTGGGCTGTGCTACATTCTTGTTGCAAAAGCGTCAACTTTCACTATGCTTTTTCTAATAAAACTATGACGCAGGGGGTAGAGAACTCAATGGAGTCTATTGCCAGAGACTACGGCGCGTTGGCCGTTGCCCTCCGACGCTCGACGACTGATGGCGTGACGCACCAACACCCGGGCCATGAGAGATCTAGTCCCAGGTCCACGGCCTTAAAGAGGCGTTGTGAGGCAGGTTTAGTGGGAGACTTAGTGTCGGCGCTGAGACGCCAGACTGCTGCCACCACAACTTTTGCGCAACTAGATAGCAAGGGCATACGCCGCGGTTTGCGCATTCCGCTGTTCAGCGTCACGCTAGCGGCGGTGGTTGCAGTGGTATTGGTCTTGCTCTAACTCCATGGTGCTGTGACGACCCATCAAAGGTCGTAAAGGGTCTCGTCAACTTTTGGCGGCAGGTATTGCCGGCGCAAATCCTGCAGCCGCGCCTTGGGTTTGACCGAAAACGGATCCTCATTCTCAAGGACATCGCCCATGTCTTGTTCTATCTGATCGGGATCATCGCCCGACTCCATGCGGCGTATCGCCTCCTCCATCGCTGGCCCTACGTTGAGCCCAGTTGCATCATAAAGTTTACGCATCATACGTCCGATCTGTTTGGGATCATCTTCATCTATGTTTTCCATCTCTCCCGCCATAGACATGAAGGCCTTTTCCATTTCACCTTCATCCATCCCGGCGAATGGATCGTCGTCTTCGTCCCCTTCCTTTCGACCCTTTGACACGGAGAACATTGATACGCGACGCTCTAACTTCTCTCGATCGCATTTCGGGCAACCCGGTGTTTTCTCAGTGTTCACACGCCGCGAGAAGAAGTTGAATACAGTATGACAGTCTGCGCAATAAAACTCGTAGATCGGCATAGTATTTCCTCCGTTAAAGGCGGCGACTTTTTAGCACAGATAATGATTGATATTGAATAGCAGGACTGAGGGATCTATGCAGTCGAGTTCCGGCTGATGACGGCGTTATCAATAGAGCTGTCTGCGCATACGCGCTTTGTGCAAAATAGTAGTGCCAATCTCCTCAATGGACATTGCGGTGACATCTATGTACGGAATACCTTCACGGCGAAATAACGCCACGGCCTGGGCAACCTCATAACGGCACTGTCTGAGCTGCGCGTAGCGGCTGTTAGCTCGCCGTTCCTCTCTGATCTGTCGCAAACGTTCAGGATCTATGGTTAGGCCGAAAAGTTTCTTTCGAGACTGAATAACGTCATCGGGCAATCGACCTCGATCCAGATCCTCCTCAGTAATCGGATAGTTGGCCGCATAAATGCCAAAGTGCAACGCAAGATATAGGCACGTCGGTGTTTTTCCAGATCGAGATACTCCCAATATAATAATTCCAGCACGATTGTACTCCGTCATGCTGACGCCATCATCGGTACGCATGGAATAATTCACTGCCCCGATTCTCGAAGTGTACTCGTCAGGGTCTATGACTCCGTGGGACTTACCAACCGTGTGTGAAGACTCTACACCGAGTTCACGCTCCAGCGGTCCAATGAAAGCCTCAAACATATCGAAAAACACACCATCGCCGCTAGCAACAGTACTGCGTAATTCATCGTCGATAAAAGTCGTAAATACTAACGGTCTAATACCGCTTTGCTGAGCATCTTGATTGACTCTCTGCAATGTTTCCAACGCCTTTTCCGAGGTATCAACAAACGGCAACGCTACAGTAGTAAAGTTTATGGTCGGAAATTGGGTCAATAAGGCATGACTCAATGTCTCAGCGGTGATTCCGGTTCGGTCCGAGACGATGAAAACAGTTCGATTAGCCATGACTTATGCGACCCTTAACAACATGAACCTAGTTTTTGAGTGAGCATACTATGCCATCCGCATACACCGCATCAAAGGGCTATTTGACGCCAGGGCTGCTCACGCGGGCGGTAGGGCCAGTTTGACTACGCGGAGCTAACCAAGCAATCCATCTATGGTATTGATAATGTCTGAATCTAACGGGCTCACACCAGACTGCCACAGCCCGACGATATCTCCGTCGCGACCGATCAGGTACTTATGGAAGTTCCATTTCGGGGCAGCAACCTCACCAAGTTCTTGCGCTACCCAACGATAGAATGGATGCATGTCAACACCTATTACACTGGTTTTGCCTGTGAGCAGAAAATCAACCTCGTAGTTGTCGACACAGCACTGCTTGATTTCAGTCTCATTACCTGGTTCCTGATCGCCAAAATCATTGGATGGCACACCCAACACAATCAAGCCGCGATCCTGATAGCTGACCCACAGCGATTGCAGCTCCGCATACTGGGGCGTGTAGCCGCTACTGCGACGCGGTATTCACCAGCAAAATAAGACTGCCTTGAAATCGAGTCAGAGCTATGGGCCCGTCATCGATACCAGTGAATTCGAAATCATATGCGGACAAAAATTTCTCCGTGTTCGAGCTTATGGTCGCATCAAGAAACGATTTCCTTGATATCTCAAAATGGGGCCGTTGGGTGTAATCTCGTCTACCATCAACCCTGTCGAGATCTCTTGTCCTTCCTTGTACAGGGTCTCATTGATCATCACAAAGCGACGGGAAGGGACTTCGGAATAAGACACTACGTTCACAGACAGTGGGGGCAGTCCAGTTGGGGCATTGCTCAACACACCCTCGTCTTGTGATTTCTTGTGGCCACTCGCTGTAGCAACGTCCCGCGTGATTGCGGATCCAGAACCCGTCGCTAATTTCTCGGCAGTCTCATCATTGACATCTTCTAATCGCCTTTGTGACGATGACACTTCCGATGCTACTGCTTCCGTATCAATTGTTGATGACTGTGGGGCTTGGGCGGCCGCTTTCACCATTTCAGTGTCAGCCGCAGATGGCTGTGGCGCTTGAGACTTTAGTGTGATCAGCTCAGTGCCAACTACGGATGACTGCGGCGCTTGGGGTGTTATGGTCTGCGGTTGGGTCGCTGCTGGCACCGCGGCCTGCTTGGTAGTCAAAGCATCAATCCAGGGATGGACGATCTCTTCCAGCTTTTGACGGTATGGGTAAAGTATTGCACCTGTGCCGACACAAATCAGCAAGATTGCCAAGACAATCCCCGAGCGTCGCCGGGAACGGTCTATGTCATCCAATCCGTGATTGGTGCGCAGCGCGGGGATGTTACCCAGCACCCTTTCCTGCTCCGACTTTCTTAGTGCGTCCAGAA
>JAOTYS010000168.1 GCA_029861795.1 Gammaproteobacteria bacterium
CCCTACTACGATACATCCGTGTATCTATCCCGGCGCGACTCTAGCTCGGCAATTGCTCCCTGCATTGCTCTACCTCGTGCTTCCCTGCAGTCGTCCTGCACACCCCTCAAGAGGGTACCGAGGTCCCTGCAGTCGTACACGGGAATGACTGTTGCTTCTCCTTTCTTGTCATACTCGCGAACGCGAGTATCCAGCGGAAAAATAATCAACAAAGCAAATCGATCCCCTTTTTATTTTCATTCAAAACCGTTCGATGCGCCGAATCTGTGGGTCAGCAAGCACAGTAGTGAGTGTTCGACATAAGCGTTCTGCCCATTGCGTCACGCCTTCGGCGTCTCGCAATTGATCGTTGCGCATCTCGACCAATACGTGCGGGAGACCACGCTTAATTCCATGTTCTGGAATGGTGTGATCCGATGGGCCCTCGAATGCAAAAGGTTCATTATCACCGACGTGCAGGCCCTCCTTGCTTAACTCCTCCATCAAAGGCTCTGCAACACGGCGGTCGCGATCCGAACACACACAAGCATCCCACGGACGATGAGCGCCGCCAATCATCGGCGCAAAGCTATGTATCGACACAACCACCGGCACTGCATCACGCGCCAAGTATGCGTCAATCGTATTGGCAATCGTTTCGTGATAGGGATCGAAGAACGTTTGAACGCGCGCTTCAACGTGCTCAGTAGCTAAGGATTGATTGCCGGGAATCATTACACCATCGCTCACCGGCGGGATGCGGTCGGTCGCTTCCGGTGGCCGATTGTAGTCGATCACCAGTCTTGAATAGCCTGCCACAATCGCGGGCACACCAAGCCATTCACTCATGCGGACTGCCACCTCGAGAGCGCCGATGTCCCAACCGATGTGGTCCTGAATCACATTCTCTTCAAGGCCGAGACGGTCCATGGCCTGCGGCACTGCGTGACTAGCGTGATCACAGACCAGCAATATTTCCGCAGAGCCCATCGGGTTGACCACCTCAAACGGTGGTGGATCATTTGGGCCAATTAGTGACTTTGTCATGATTAGCTATCTTATATTCGATCAGTAACTACAGTGTACGCCTAACAGCGTACCCGCAAAAGAAAGACCAACAGTAATTCTGCGCCGACTGGCAGTCGCAGCAAGATGCCGCTCCTACGGGAAATGAAATCCGTATACACATTCGTAGGAGCACCTTCCAGGTGCGAATGACCATTTCTCAGGAAACAAACCTATTCCATTTTCATGTTAGGCTCCGGTTAATGTCGCGTCGCTCCCGCTTAACCATTCTCGCAACACTCATTGGCTTACTTCAATTCTTTGCGTTCCACTCTAGCGCGTTCGCCAACAGCGATCAGCCCGCCCATCCATTGTCATTGGCCGACGCATACGATCTCGAGCAGACCATCGTCGATCACAGCGAAACTTATCCACGTATCCACTTTGGCGGAAATAGACCCCATAGCTTGACGCTACCCGTGGGTGAAATAAGACGAGGCGGCAAGCTTCGTATTCATATACCCGGGGTTCAAGGCGGTCATTCGCCGTTAGCGTTTCGAGTCAAAGCCCGGAAAACTGGCCAAGATCTGGTAGAAACCAAATCCAAGAAAATCAAGCTTGCTCGAGCAAATCTTTCCTATGATTTTTCGTTACCCATTGAGGAATATGACGCAGTCACCATTGAGTTTTACCCCAGCGGTGGCAGAAGGAGCGTGCTCATCCGCCATATCGAGATCGTTCCATCGACTTGGATCGATCATCGCGTTATTCCTTATTTGCTTACGGTTTTCTTCGCCCTTGCACTGCTGATTCCAGGTGCGCTCGTTCTTGCACTAGTTGCCAAAAAAGACCCAGAGCCCGCAACTTTCCAAATCCTTTTATTCCTGCTCTCAATCGCATTTCTAGCATTGGGTTACGCGATGCTTCATATCATCGGAAGAGTAGCCTTTGAGAACAAAGAACTGCTTACCGCAGGAATATTGTTCGCCCTATTAGGAGTGGTTTTAGTTGCGACACTAAAGCAGCGTAACGTACTGTTAGCGTCCATATCTACTTCGCGCTACGAGCTACTGTTCTTTCTATTTGCGACGATCGTGTTGTGCTATCTCACCGTAAAGAACACACCGTTACCGGTGCAGAACTTCGACTATCGTTCCATCGCTGGACCGAAAACGTTCGATGCATTTCGGGCACATGATCCTCAGTTTCAATACTTCAATGCCAAGGCACTGGCCAATGGTGAACCATTTAAAAAATATTATGGTGACGGAGACGACCGAAAACTTTTCTATCTACCTCAAGATAGGGAAATGCTTCCGGGTGCGTCTTTTGCAGTCTTGCGCACAATAATCGCGACCGCTTCATACGAGCTCTCTGATTCTTTTCTTGCCTATGCCCTGTTCGGCATTGTCTGCAACCTAATGATCGTCTTTCCACTGTTGGCTTTGGCACGACGATTCATCCCGGAGCGTAATTCCTATCTCGTTTTTATTTTCGTCATACTGAACGCCTGCATCATCAGCAACATTTTCTTGAGCTGGTTCAAGCTCGCCGGCGCTGCACTTTTTCTGAGCGGTGTCTACGTCCTGCTGCAGCCTAAGGAAACGATCGCAAAATGGGTGATCGCCGGCGCACTATTCGGCGCAGCTACCAATATGCATGCGGGAAATGCGTTGGGAATTCCTTTGGTATTCTTGTGGTTCAGCTACCGAGGCGCCAAAGAGTATGGCTGGAAAAATCCACAATGGCTAGCCGGACCCGCGTCACTCGTAGGAGTATTCGGCCTATTGAATCTTCCATGGTCGGTCATAAAACGAACGTACTTCACGGAGACTCACACCCTGCTAAAGGAACACTTTCTAGGCGGTGTCTATCATCCCGACGGGATATGGGCCAGCGTCAAACTGTTCTTTCACACCTACCCTGTAGGCGAGCAGGTTACCTTTCGACTAGGCAAAATAACCGAAGCGTTTCAGTTTGAAACCCTAGGAACGCTCACGGAGCTGCTCACCTCGGGAGAAACGGAAAAATTCTTCAAGTACTGGGATGGAGCGGAATTTCAGAGGCTCGCCATCCTTTTCTACCCCCTCACTTTGTTTGTGATTGCCAACTGGCTCATTACAACGCTGCGTCGAAGTCCGAACACGACTCCGGCACCCAGCTCCAACATCGACATAAGCCGAACGGCTCTACTTATTATCAGTTTAGTGACCATCGTGTCATTGGTCATCGTCCGTTATGGCCGCTACGCCTCCGACATAACCTACTTTCACCCCATGGGGATCGTCCTGCTGTTGCTCTTATTCCTTACAATCAGTGTCCTGCGGGCGACACCGTGGATCACACGCCTTTATTATGGATATCTGGCACTCACGTACTATCGACTGGAGCGTTTCCTGTAAGCGGAGTCATATATCGTAGGAGGGCGTTTTGCCGGGCTCGTAGGAGCGGCATCTTGCCGCGACTTCTCTACGTCGCCACCCAAAGCATGATCAAACCAATAACCGCGACCAAATGACTACGACGATCTCTAATGGCGAACAACACAGGATCCTCATGCAGCTCGCCGCGGCGCGCCAAAATCCACACACGACTGATCCAATAAAGTAGCAGCGGACACAGCGGCCAGATCGCCTGAGGATAACTATACAGCTCGGTCACCTGATCGCCGTTGATATAAAGCGCCAACACCAGCGCTGCGATGTAACCGCTGGCCGTGCCAAAACTCATCAGTGCATCTAAATCACCGGCACGGTAACCCCGTGCCCATGCCTCACTCTCAGTATTCTCACTCAACACCTTCAATTCTGAATAACGTTTGACCAACGCGAGACTTAGAAACAAAAACATGGAAAACGCCAACAACCAGAACGATAAAGTGATGGACACTGCCGCCCCACCTGCGATCAGACGAATGGTATACAAGCCAGCAAGCACCAGCACATCCAACATCACCACCCTTCGCAACCACAAGGAATAGCTCAGTGTGGCCACATAGTAGATCGCGAGGACTGCGATAAACTCTATTGGCAACAGCAGTGCTATAGCGAACGCCACCAATAGCAATACAGGGATCAGCGCTACTCCGTAGTGAATCGAAACACTACCTTTGGCAAACGGTCGATTACGTTTCGTCGGGTGTTGACGATCGGACTCCAAATCAAACAAATCATTGAGCAGATAAACGCTGGAGGCGCAAAGACTGAAAGACAAAAATGCTAGAGCCGCCTGACTCAACAACCCAAGATCACCCACCTGATGAGCGGTGAATAGCGGCACGAACACCAGCGCATTTTTCAGCCACTGGTGTATGCGCATTGCCTCCAATAGCGACTTCACAACGCTCGCGCGGTCATCAAAGATCGATCCCACTTTTGCTACTTTCTGGGCCGCCGTAAGCACCCCCCGATCAGGATTCACCAAGATCGCTTCTCGCGCATGGGGCCATACGGATAGATCTACATTGGAATTACCCGCGTAGTCGAAACCCGAATTTCCTAAGGCTTTGCGTATGCCTTCTACTTTGCGCTCACCGGAGAGGCTATTCTCCGCATCACTCGCCAACACAGAATCAAAAATCCCCAGATGTCTGGCAATCCGTTCCGCGAATTTGATATTGGAAGAGGTCGCAAGGACTAGCCGCCGACCATTAGATCGCTCAGCCTTCAGATACGCTAAAAACTCCTCGTGGTAGGGCAATAGGCTGGGATCGATTTTGACCCGATGCGCGACCTGCTGCTTAAAGTACGCCTTCCCCTTTAGTACCCAGAACGGCAAGACAACCGCGTAGAGCACATTACGCTTTAGCAGCGCAAACACCGCTTCGATCAGAACATCTGTATGCACCAGCGTGCCATCCAGATCCACGCACAACGGCACGGCGTTCTGGTCGTCTAAAGAGCTCTGCGCCTGACTCAAGTGTCGGTACCGGCCTTTTGTTGTATGAACTATCGCCGATCTGTTTGTGAGTGAACCAGCCTGCGAGGCCGGCAGACACACAACTCGCTCAGTCTACCCTAGAGGGATAAATACGCCTCGCATTATCCCGCGCAATGAGTCCCATAATGCGTTCGGCTTCGCTCGTTTTGCATTCGTCTTCCGATATCCAATGATCAAGAACCCGTCGCAAACCAGTGCGAAAACGTAGCGCGCCCAGATAATAAAGCTCGGCCAACCCAAAGGCATCCGAGCTGTAAAGCTGCTTGGTGAATGGTGCGATCTCCATCGCCTCCTCAATGATTCGCGCATAGCTCGGCCCCGCCCAGTTCAACACAAAACCAACATCGAAATACACATGTGGGAAGTTCTCTGCCATCAGCCCCGCATTACGATGAAACGGATAGCAGTGCAACAGGGTGAAATTCACCTTCCATGGCTCTACCGCCCTGAAGAACGGCGAAAGATGACTGGGATCCACCTTATTCAGCTGTATGTCCGGATCACCAATCCCGATATGAAGCTGAATCGGAAAACCCTTTCCCTTGGCTATCTCTACCGCAGTCCATAATAGATGACGCTCAAGCACTGCATCAGTCACCCGCGTCTTCCCGCTACGCTCCACTTCCGCAAGCCAGTTTCCGGCCGCATCAAATACCTCAAACGATGACGGCCTCGTGTAGTCGATATCCAAAGTGCATCGATAGGCGATGATAGACTTCAACCCAACTACCCGATCATGGATCGAATCCTCAAGTGCCCGTTCAACGGATTGCGCATAGTCTTTTGCGGATACACCTCCCCTTCCGACAATAGCCTCCGCCACTGATTCAATGCGCACGACCTCACGTGAAGGCACTCCAGCAATTTCACCCATCGCCTCCACCGAGCAGAGCTCATCGGGCCGATTGCCCGAGTCCACCACCAACATCTCAAGCCCTGCTCCGCTCAAAAACCGTCGATTCACCTCCTCAGCACCGAGTTCTGCACGCCGCGTTACATATTCATCGCCTGAGCAAAATGCAGACAAATCGAGCACCGGCGCACACCACCGCCGAATCGCCAACCCGATGGGTTTATCCCAATGACTCGTCCTCAAAGGGGCCGGCGCAAAGCTCTCACTGATCAGATCCTCGAAACGATCCGCGGACAGCTCGACCGGCACCACCCCGTGGCAGTGATGATCGATCAGGGGGACACTAAATTCAGATACTATCCCCGAACCCATAACGAATCTCTGCAGCGATGGAACCGAAACAATGAAGGCGCGTCCATTGATTTCATCATAACTAGTGTGCTTATCCAGAAGTTGCTGATAGCTTAAAGCTCAAGAGCCCCGCCCCTCTCATATATATCTCGAAGACGTGGAGACTGAAAATCCCATGATAATAACTATAACCTTTCACCGGAATGACCGCATGTTTCCGATCGTCGTCACACCGCGCAAGCGGGCATCAAGTGAACAGCAAAAATTACCACTCCTCCTTAGGAGCGCCATCTTGGCGGGACTCTAGTAGAGCATTCTGTCGCAGCAAAATTCTATTCTTACTGGATTCCCGTTGTCACGGGAATGACTGTATGCTTGCGTTACTCTCGGTCGCCGCTCGGTAATTGCATCCTGCATTACCCTACTACGATACATCCGTGTATCTATCGGTAATTGCATCCTGCATTACCCTACTACGATACATCCGTGTATCTATCGGTAATTGCATCCTGCATTGCTCTACCTCGTGCATCCCTGCAGTCGTCCTGCACACCCCTCAAGGGGGTTACCGAGGTCCATGGAGTCGTACCACCTGCGTACCCCTCAAGGGGGTACCGAGGTCCTTGCAGTCGTTCACGGGAATGACGGGTGAGCTGCCGCTATGAGGAAGTTTTTGTCCGTCTAAGGGACGCTAATTTTCCACCTTTCAAACACATTCGTAAGAACAGTCTTATGACGCCCGTTGTATATGTTCTCATCAGCGTGCACGATTGCGCGCGCCGCGCCTGCAAACCGATCAGTAACAGCGACAGGTTCATCCCATCCCAGTTGGCAGGTGTGAACGCCGCGTTCGTATTGATTTATGAGATAGGCAGCGTCACCGGGCCAATCTTAGGCGGAGTGGCATTGCAACCGTTGCCTGCTCGTCTAAGTTCTCCGACAATAACCTGAAGAAAGGTTGCCATTGCGGCCTGACCACTTCGAAACAGGACATGTTCTGCCTCCCACAACGAAGGGGCCGAGCGATATTCGCTGCATCGTTCCTCCAGAAAACGCGGTCGAAGATTTCTCTCACACGTATAGTCAAGCACTAATCCCGTCGGAATAGTTGTCTGCTGATTCACCGCAGGAGATTTCATGTAGTCTGTACCTTTGTGGCAGATTTCGAGCCAGATACTCCGAATTAGCAGTGCAAGCTCCTCCAAGCTACGCTTGAGTTCTAAGGCGTCAGTAGTCTCCTTGAACAACGATTTCTTCCTTGGAGTGGTATTTATGCCAAGCGTATTGGCGTTCAATCGCCTTCAAGTCCTTGCTTTGGAGTTCGAGGAATATGTCGACGCGGTTCAAGCGTCGCTCCATCGCCCTCGGCATGACCGTGTTCTTCATCGATATTCTATATATAGATCAACCTAGTTCGATTCTATTCAAAACTAGCAGTCTATGCGCTCTAGACTGAATCTAAGCCACTTACGCTCACTGCTTTGGGCAGCGATACCTGTGTTTTGCTCAAACTGCAGGATTCCGTCTCGTCTCATACTTGATATGATAGAGATCCAAGACGGACGGAGGAGGAAAGACTGATGCAAGACATTTTCACTAAGAAACTCGACCGGCGCAGCTTTAACAAGGTGCTTACATCGCTGGGCCTAGGCTTTGCGGCATTCCCGCTGTTGCACCGCAGTGCCAGGGCTGCGCAAGAGATCCACTATCACACATGGTCCGGTTACGATGTTCCCGAACTCATGGGGGGCTACCTCGAAAAGTACGGCGGTCCGCCCGAGTTCAGCTACATCGCCACCGACGATGAGTCTTTCGCAAAGATTCGGAGCGGCTTTACGCCGGACCTTATGCACCCCGGCAACTACAGCATACGCAGATTGGCGGATTCAGGGTTGGTCCAGCCCCTTGACACAAGCCGGTTGAAAAATTGGCCGCACATCGCGGAAGGTGTCAAAGACATGAAAGATTCCGTGATCGATGGCAAGCGATACTACATACCGTCCGAGTTCGGTAATTCCTCGGTGCTCTATCGAACCGATCTGGTCGACCCGAAGTACAACGAGGAGAACTCCTGGCAGATCATGTACGACGAGAAGTACTCGCGCAAGTTGGCGTGGTACGACGACGCTGGCGCTACGGTCGAAATCGCTGGGCTGGTGCTTGGTTACGACAACATTTTCACGCTCAACGATGAGCAGCTCGAAGAGGTGGGCAAGCTCATCTCGAAGCAGCGCGACATCACCCGGTTCTACTGGAACGACGTCACTGAGATCGAACAAGCGCTTGCGTCAGGTGAAGTAGTTGCCGCTTACGGCTGGAATCAGTCACTGGTCTCGCTGAAGCAACAGGGCATATCCGTTGGGTTGATGACGCCGAAGGAAGGTATCTTTGCGTGGTCGGGCGGCTTCGTAATGCACAAGGACTGCAAGAATGAAGATGCTGCATATGACTTCATCGATTCTTGGGTGTCGGCCGAGTCTGGTGCATGGCTCATCGAAAACTATGGATACGGCAGCACTAACTTGAAGGCCTATGAGTTGGTCGCATCGGAGCGCTTGGACGAGCTTGGCTTTAGCGATCCGGAGGGAATGCTGAGCGATACAATTTTCTTCCCCGCACTGGATCCAGAGATCGAGAAGAAATACCAAGATCTCTATCAACAGGTGCGCGCGGCCGGCTAGCGCAGCCGCAAAGTCGGTCTGATGGAGTCTGTTCGCCTGAAGGCGAACCTACAACCTGCTATTCCAAATAGCGTAGGATTTGTAGGTGCGTCTTTAGGCGCACACAGAATTGCTCCCCTGAAGGCGAACTTACAACCTGCTATTCCAAATAATGTTGG
>JAOTYS010000681.1 GCA_029861795.1 Gammaproteobacteria bacterium
CCTGATTGCAATGATCGATGATGCAACCAGCGAAGTTCATGCTCAATTCTTTGAGTCTGAGACCACACTTGGTTGCTTGAAAGTGTTGCGTGACTACATTGCTCACAAAGGCTTGTTTAAAGCTCTCTACGTGGATAAAGCCGGTATCTTTGGTGGACCGAAGCGCTGTAACTTCTCCCAGGTAAAGCGCGCCTGTAGCGAGCTTGGCATAGAGATCATATTTGCCAATTCACCGCAAGGAAAAGGCCGGATTGAGCGCTCGTTCGACACCTTCCAGGACAGGCTCGTGCCCGAGCTGCGGTTAAACGATATTCAAGATATGGACAGCGCTAATCGGTACCTGCAGGATGTCTTTGTTCCCTCGTTTTGGCGCGACCAAATACAAGTCAAGTCCCGAAACGAAGGTTCCGAGTTTACGCCTGTTCCTGAACACATAAGCCTGGATGATGTCTGCGTCGTAAAAGACTACCGTAAAATACGCAGTGACCATACGTTCAGCTACGCCAACAAATTTTACCTCATTGAGTCGCCTGTGAAGCATTCAATCGCGAAACAGAAAATAGAAATCCGTACTGGCCATAACTATGGGTTCCTTGCTTACTTTGCCGGTCGTCATCTGGCTGTAACCGAGGTTATAGAGCCCACCAAACCGTCTATGGTTGATTTAGACATTCAGAAGAAACTGGAAGTCCTGGAACTTGCCGAAAAGCTTCAGAACGTCAGTGAAGCGGCTCGTCTCAGTGGTGTCTCGCGCGACACTATCTACAGGCACCGCAAACTGATTAACGAAAAAGGCCTGCAAGGTCTGAAACGTCAAGTTCAAGCCGACCACTACCATCAGAACCGCACTGACCAGACGATAGCAAATACCGTCATCGAGTTCTCGCTGGATAACCCGCATCTCGGGCAGGTTCAGGTCTCAAATCAACTGAAAAAACACTACCAGATTGAACTCAGCGCAAGCGGCGTTAGAAACGTGTGGTTGCGAGAAAACATGCAAACCTGCGCACTGAGGTTAAAGAGAAAAGAGTCCCTGCCTGCTTGTGTCTGACCAGCAGCTGCTGTTTGCCAGCATACCAACTTGCTGATACGGTACTACGACAAAGTCCCTTGGTGTCGCTTGGTAATTAGTCCGCCAGTTTCCCTTGGTAATGACACTAGCTCAGCTAGATTCGCAACTCTTGCAAGGACCGATGCTCAGTCTGCACCATTATCGCCTCCTGACAGAGACGCTCACCCTACCATTGAGTGGAGATTCAAGCTTCCTTGTGGCGTACCTGACATTTGGATCGATGTTACGGCAGAAGGTGCGGGGATCGAACCTGCGGCCACCTGATCACATGCCGTTTTGTGTCATGCGGCAGCGGCTCTCGGTCGGATGATTTCGCCGGAAGCCGTCCAAATTTCCGTTAAAGACGGCGCTCGTACTGGAAGCTGGTAAGAGATGTGACGATACGACGTAACGCTAAGTCCACGATGGAAAGCTCAACTGCCAATCCAGTATGTTTTCCGGACAGATCGTGCAGTTGGGTTCAGTCGGACTTGGCGATTGGGCGGGATTGGTCGTTGAGAATGCAATCGCTGAGACCGCTATCGTTCCATCGAGCACAGCCAGCGGCGGAAAAGAGAAAAGACCAAGATCACCAACAATTTGACGCTCTCAAGCACTAGAGTCCCATCTATAAAGACAATAATACCTGTGGGCTCGCTAATAACCCCACTTGAAATTTGAATACCGAATTTGAATTGTCCGAGAAAGTCGTTTTTTTACGCCGGCATCTTCATGAAAAAGTGGCCGACATCAGGATTCTTGGGCTAATTCTCAAGAGGCACCAACAGTACCGGAATTGCCGCCTGATGCAGTACCTTTTGCGCTATTGAGCCCAGCAACATCTTGCTCGCGCCGGTACGACCATGAGTGCCCATCACAATCAGGTCAGCATTCGTCTCTTCGGCTTGCTGCAGAATCACAGAGGCAGGGTAACCTTCTATCACCCGTGTGTCGGAGACGACGACACACGTTTCAGGATCTGCGCCCAATTCGCTTTTGCAGAAATCTCTTAGTCGTTCCTCGATCTTCTTGTGCAACCGTCTCACGCCCTCCTCCCGAATCGCCTCGGCCTTCCCTTCAGGCAGCACGTTGTTAATCAGCGAACGCGTCGTTGGGGTAAGCGGTTCGATGACATTTAATAGCACTATCTGCGCATCGTATTTCTCGGCGATACTGGCTGCATAACGAAGAACCGATCGTGCGTGCTCCTCTAAATCGGTGGTGTATAGGATGGTTTGAATGTTTGGAATCATTAGTCTGACCTCTATCCGGCTATTTCATGTGAGAAGCTGACCGCTTCTTCCCGGGTCTCAAAAATATAAGGCGCGGAGCATACTCAGTGTCGAGGA
>JAOTYS010000682.1 GCA_029861795.1 Gammaproteobacteria bacterium
CATGCTGGTCAGGGCCCATTGGTTTTCCCTGTGCATTTGGCCTCCCCGATTGGATCCCACCAAGTCGACAATTTCTTGAGCTAGATCAGTGAAGCCTTAAGCCACTTGGCGTATACGGGTTTTGTTGTTGTGCTTGGCGGGTGATGGGTTAGCGGACGGACCGGTAGGCGCTTCGGGGCCATCTGAAATACCAATCCCTACCCACCTGCCAGGTTGTTCTAGTTTGCCGCTTTCTGACGGGTGCTCCCTCCATGCTTGGAATTGCAGGTTTGCGGCAGTCGTCGAGTTAACAGGGCTCACATCAGACGATTTGTCGTGGAGCGAGAAGGTGGTGTCAGTCACAACCAAAATGAAGGAGTGAATAGCATGCCCCCAGTGATTCCCTACGTTTCACCCGATCGGGACAAGCTCGTATTCGCCGCCCCCACCACACCCTACAGTTTCCATGTGGCGTCCCATACGTTCAGTGGTCACAACACCGAGTTCATGACGCCAGATGTCATGCAGGGGTTTTGTTCCATCGTGACGAGGTTCAATTATGCTGGTGAACTGGAACATGGCTCGATCAAGGTAGTGGGTGGCATATCGAGCATGGGCATAGCAGCGGGCAGTCTGTTGTTACAGGGCTCCATTATTAACGTCGACACTTTTTTCAATGGCGGGGTGTTTCAAGCCAACTTTCTCTTTCGCATTGAACAGGATCAGCCTTTGCTGGGATACAATTCACACATCGGTGTCTGGAATAGCTACATGGCAATTCCGGGCTGGCCTGAGTTTTTTCTCAGATATCTGTTTAGGAGAAACTGGGGCCCGGCAGGGGCAGCGATGAACTCATACATCGGCCAAGTGAAGAATATCGTCTGATAGATAACAGGGGACTGGACTCTACCTATGCAACCGCCGCCACTCCCACGGCGGTATCGGGTTCTTCTCCTGCCACAGTCCTAGCCTGTCTGCTCTCGCCTTCTCTTCCACCTGGGCGTAGAGCTGTTGGTCCTTTGGGCTTTGCTCGTGCCGGTATTTCTTAGTGCCAGGCTAACCCAGCCTCAACTTGCGCGGGCCCCTCGACACCTACAGCCATCTGATGCGCGATCATGACGACGGCGCAGCGGAGAAGCTCGCTGCGCTCATACAGTGGTAACAACTGTGGAATCGCCTTCACAAAAAGGCCGTAAGTCCTTGAAAGAAATGGAGGCTGGGGTCGGAATCGAACCGGCGTCCACGGCTTCGCAGGCAGTCAGAAAACCAAACCAAGAAGACCCACCGTGATTAATCAGAAGCTTAGAGCGCGCTGTCTACCTTCTTAAATGCCCTTGAGCATACTGGATTGGCTCAGAGTGGTAGCAAAATGGTAGCAGAGCGATAAACTACTTTCTATCAGGCCGATTTTCGTCCCTACGTCGCGCACATTACCCCTCAGACCGTAAAGGACTACATCACTCGGCCGCCAACTTGTGTTTCGAGATACGCGCGCAACATGCCTTTGTTTGCTGATGGCATCACTCGCAAATCCGCTTTATCTATGTTAATCAAGGGACGCTATGCTTTTCTTGTCCAAAGCATATGGTTTTCTACGGTTGGTCTCAGGATTGAAGGGATTCCTACGCGAGCTGATCTCGGTGGAAGCGGCCAAGGCCATCGTCGAGCAAAGGATGGAGACGCGTGATATCGCGTTCCTCCAGATGGTCGAGAGGGCCATCTTCGCCAATCCAAGGAGCCCCTACCTCAAGCTGTTCCGAGTCGCAGGGTGTGAGCTTGGCGATGTCAGAGATTTGGTCGCGCAAGAGGGGATGGAGGGAGCACTCCACGAGCTTCTTCGGGCTGGCATCTACGTCACGTTTGAAGAGTTCAAGGGGCGAATGGCCGCCGTCCGCGGGAGCGAGACAGTCGCCTTCCGCGACACCGACTTCGACAACCCGTTGATTACCGCAAACTATCGCACTAGCAGCGGGGGAACCCGGGGGGCGCCGACCCGAATCCAGGTCGACCTCGACCACATCACCCAATCAGCGCCCCACTGGGCTCTGTGGTTCGCAGAGCACGACTGGCTGGCAAACCCTCTCGTGTTTTGGGCACCTACTCATCCTGGAATGGCCAACCGGCAGCTAATGTGTGCCAAGTTTGGCAAAAAATTTGTCAAATGGTTTTCTCTTGTAGATACAGGCACAGCGAGGGACCGGCTGACCTCGGCCTGTGTGCATACCGTCGTGCGGCGGGCTGCTGGCTTTCCCAAACCGGACATCGCCCCGTTGAGTGAGGCCTGGAAAGTCGGCACATATCTCGACAGAATGGTGCAGGAAGGGATGAAGCCCTGCGTCAACACGTCTCCCAGCGCGGCCATTCGGGCCAGCCTTTCGATGCAGGCGCGTGGAATATCGCTCCGAAACGTAACGTTCCTG
>JAOTYS010000169.1 GCA_029861795.1 Gammaproteobacteria bacterium
GTCGATTACACCTGGCACACGCCTACAGCGCGGCTTTATGTTGGACGTGCAACGCTAAAGCCGCCGCATTCCGGATATCAATATCCGGCGTGGTCGTGGAATGCGCTCGGCGGCTACGCGGCAACTGTCGATCCGACTGTGCTTTGCTCGGCGCGTGCCATTGGCGCAACAATCATCGATTTGTTGATCGTCCGAGAGGGACTGGTCGAAGCGCGCACCGAGTTCGAGGAGCGTACTGGGGGCGGTATCGGAGGATCGAAATGGGTGGCGCCATTGCTTCCCGCAGATTTCACTCCGCCCATCGACTTGTGTTGGCCTGAATATGTGAGCACGGAACGCGGAACGCAGTGGTGTTTGCCGGTAGGTGCTTGAGTTTATATCTACACCAATACGGAATTTTCTATGAAGCTCCTTATCCTCTTGGCTATACCTTGTCGGACACCTGGGGAGAAGACATCGCGGTGACGGACTAATCTTCCGTTTTGAGGTAGAAAGCAAGCCGGTACTGCCGTCATCAGAGCTTGATCGGCTACGCTCACGCGTGTAGCGTTACAGTTGAACAACGAACAAAGGGGAATACCATGGCACGACCAGCTTCAAAGATTCCTGAGGTCAGCGAGCAGCGGTCAGATTGGATCCTGATGCCACATACCTTGGGAGACCCTGCCGGTGCGCGCGTAGCCGTGGGACTGATCGCCCTCGCCAATGATCTCACCAGCGAGCCGGAGTTAATCA
Organism: Gammaproteobacteria bacterium; assembly: GCA_029861795.1. The sequence continues at coordinate 736 of JAOTYS010000169.1, forward strand.
CCTTTCTCCCCAAAGACGGTGTGGCGCTCTATACCAACCGAATCCCAATGGCTAAAGTTGCAACCGTGGAAACCCTGCGTGAGATGGAACGCAATATCACGCGTACCGTCGAAGGGTTGGTCCCGGAGGATCATCTGGATGTGATTGCGTTCGGATGCACCTCCGGCACGATGGCGATTGGACCGGAGACCGTTTCCGCCCGTATTCATGAGACCAAACCTGGGATCCATTGCACCGATCCGATTTCTGCGGGGCTTAAAGGCCTCAAGAAGCAGGCTTGCACCCGCATTGCCTTGCTCACGCCGTACATTGATCAAGTCAATGCCGTGGTCGAAGATTACGTTTCGCAACGTGGCTTCGACATCGTAGTAAAGGGAAGTTTTAAGCAGAAGGGAGATCCACAGATGTGCAGGATCTCACCTGAGGCAATCTATGATGCAGGATTACGACTGGGTCGCGAGGATGTCGACGGATTGTTCATTTCCTGCACCGCGCTGCGTGTCTCGCCAATTATCGAAAAGCTGGAGCAAGCGCTGGGCAAGCCCGTGGTATCCAGTAACCAGGCGCTCGCTTGGGACTGTTTGCGACTCGCTGGATACAATGACCCTGTAAATGGTTTTGGGCGACTGTTGACCATCTGAGCTTTCAGCCAAAGCTTCGCTTTTCAGCCCTTTGGAACTGGGGCTCGCTACACGCTCTGTTAGGAGCTTTTTTGCGACGGATCCGCACCAGTTCGATCCAACGCGACCTAATCTGGTCCGCAAGACCCATCCGTGTCAGAATGCTTTGGTCCAGTATTCAGTCCAAGGCGCCGCGCCATAATTGGAACTTCATAGAATGAACAGTCTGACGTATGAACAACACCTTGACTGTCAGCTCAATCTCTAAACATTTCGGCGGCGTTTATGCCCTCAAGAATGTTTCGCTTAGTTGCGAGGCGGGGGAGATTGTCGGCCTCATTGGCCCAAATGGTGCGGGCAAGACGACGCTATTGAATGTCATCTCTGCAGTCTATCCAGCCGACGGCGGCACCGTTGCTCTCGATGATAGACGGATCGACGGCACTAGCCCAAGAGAAGCCGCGCTAGCTGGAATCGCTCGTACGTTTCAGAATATTCGTTTGTTCGGCCATCTAACCGTCAGACAGAATGTGGAGGTGAGCCTTGCCACTTCCCGGCGGCACTTCCGGCAAAGGCTCAATGGAATGACGGCGGGTTCTTTCCTTAGCGAGCTGGATCTGACTTCCGTCGCTGAGCGTAAGGCCAGTACGCTTCCCTACGGACATCAACGTCGGCTGGAGATCGCGCGCGCATTGGCGCTGGTGCCGGAGTTTCTGTTGCTCGACGAACCTGCCGCCGGAATGTTAGAAGGTGAGTCCCAGGCTTTGATTTCTGCGGTACGTTCAGTGCGTGATCGGGCGCGTTGTGGAATGATCGTTATCGACCACGACCTTCGGTTTATAATGGAGGTGTGCGAGCGCATTTACGTGCTGCACATGGGAGAGCTTATAGCGCAAGGATCCCCTGCGGAGGTCCAACAGGACCCTAAAGTGGTCGAGGTCTACATCGGATCCGAAAATGGTTAAACCGGAGCAGAGATCAACATTAAACCGAATGTAAATGAAACGGAGGGTGAGGAAATGAGAGATACGTGTCACCGCAATCTTGGCGGTCTGAATAAGCTGGCGTTGTGTGCTTTAGTTGGGTTTCTCGCGACGAGCCCGGTGGTGGCGGAAGATATCGTGCTCGGCTACATCGCCGCTGCAACTGGGGAGCTGGCACCTTACGGAAGCATTCCCGGCGTCCAATGTGGAGTGGACATCCTCAACGACAAGGGTGGGGTGCTCGGCGGCCAGAAACTCAAGCTTCTGACCCGGGACATGAAGAGCGATCCCGCATTGGCCGGTACCGCCGCGCAAGAACTTATCGATGAGGGCGCGGTAGCGCTGTTCGGCCCGCCCACTGACGACACGCTTATTCCGGTGGGTCAGATGGCTTTACCCCATGAGATTCCCGTAATCTCAGTGGGCTCCACCCAGGTGCAATGGCCCGCCGCCATTCCGGAGATCGCGTACTTGACACCGTATGGGGATAACGCCGCAGCGTCGGCCGCGGCCCATCATGCGCGCGAGCAAGGTTACGAGACCGCCTACCTGATGATTTCCCACGACGTCGGTAGCTACTCAATCGCGACGCCGCGGTTTTTCGGGGAGACGTTCGAGCGTCTCGGTGGCAAAGTGCTCGGCGAGATGAACTGGAACTGGGGAACCACTGACTATTCACCGCAAGTCACAGAGTTCGCGGCTATGGACCCAAAGCCCGATGTGATCTTCTCGGCTTTCATTATGCCGGATGGCGGCGTATTTGTGCGCCAACTCCATGCGGCTGGCCTGAACATCCCGGTCTATGCGACCGATGGCATGGATGATCCCACGCTCCTCGAAGTGGGTGGCAAGGGTGCGGAACTCGTTACGTTCACCACCCATGGCTTTCCCTCCGAAGGCAGTCGGCTGAAGGAATTCTATGATGACTGTGAGAGTCGGGGTTTTACCATTCAGAACATCTTCTTTGGACTTGGCGGCGAGGCGGTAGAGGTCGTTCGCCATGCCATTGAGACTGCCGGGTCGGCAGAGCCCGGAAAGATCAATGCGGCCATCAAAGAGATCGATCAGCTCGCAGGCGTAACCACCGACTCGATTACTTTCAAAGGCCAAGGAGGCGTTCCCCTCAAGCGCATGACGATGGTGACGGTGAAGGATGCCGCATTCACGCCGGTCACGAAGATTTTGCCGGATTGGGTGCCGGATGGTTTTTCGAAGTGGGTTCCATCCCCTTAGCGTCATAGCCTTCTGATGCTCGTTGTTGACTCCGTCTCGGTCAACTACGGCGCGATTCGAGCAGTTCAAGAAGTCTCGTTGCGGGTCGAGGAGGGCGAGATTGTCGCTCTCCTCGGACCGAATGGTGCCGGTAAGAGCACACTGATCTCCGCGATTGCCGGCCTTGTTCCCATCGTTTCGGGTCACGTGACCCTAGGCGACACCGAGATTACGCGCCAAACACCTGAAGACATCACGCGCCTTGGGGTGAGCGTGACGCCGGAGGGCCGCCGTGTATTTGACGATCTGACAGTCGGTGAGAATCTCAGACTTGGCGCCGCCATCCGCAAGGACAAGAACGGTGTTGCCAAGGACCTCGAGGAGTACTTAGAGATGTTCCCCGTACTCAGAGAGCGGTACGACACCGCTGCACACACGCTCTCCGGGGGCGAACAGCAACAGCTCGCCATCGCGCGCTCGTTAATGTCGCGACCGAAGCTCTTGATGCTTGATGAGCCTTCGCTGGGATTGGCCCCACAACTGGTACAGCAGATTTTCGCGTTAGTGGGTACGCTTAGGGATCGTGGATTGACATTGCTTGTGGTCGAGCAAAACGCCCACCAGGCACTCGCCTTCTCCGATCGCGCCTACGTACTCAATACCGGTCGGCTGCAATATTCCGGCACTGCGGCGGAACTACGCGAATCGGATCAGCTCACGGAACATTACCTCGGTATTGGCACAGGTCCACCGATGCGGACCGAAAGCGCAAACGGGACGCCGTAGACGCAATGGAGTATTTCCTTCAACAAGCGCTTAACGCGTTAAGCACCGGAGGCGAGTACGCGTTGCTCGCACTCGGCCTTGCCATCGTGTTCAGCGTGATGGGATTAGTGAACTTCGCCCACGGCGAAACCATCACCATCGGGGGTTACACTATGTACGCGCTGTTTATCTTTGCAGCGCCGACCAACGCATGGGTTCTGCTACCGATTGGTATATTGGCGGCCGTGGCGGCCTCATTGACCTTTGAAAGAGTCGCGTTCAGGCCGGTGCGTAATGCGCCGGCGACTACCGGTCTGCTTACGGCGTTTGGTGTCAGCATCATAATTAAGAATTTCTTTGTGACTGTGGTTGCCACCCGGCCAAAGGCGGTCCCCACGCCGGATTGGCTCAACACCCAGATTCCGTTGGGGCCGGTCAGCATCCAAACACTGCAAGTGCTGGAGGCCGTGGTGACTTTTGGTGCATTAATCATTCTGCTGGCCGTTCTCAGAGGTACCACCCTGGGTCTTTCCATGCGTGCTGCCGCGAAAGACTTTAACACGGTGCGTCTGATGGGGATCCGTGCCAATCAAGTGGTCGCTGCTGCGTTTTTTATCTCCGGTCTGTTGGCTGGACTTGCCGCCATCTTTATTATTGCTCGGCGTGGCTCGGTCGATCCTTTTATGGGTTTTATCCCAGTGCTCAAGGCGTTTGTCGCCGCCGTGATCGGTGGATTCGGCAGCTTACCTGGTGCTGTGATCGGGGGGTTCGTGCTCGGCATCACCGAAGTGGTGTTTCAAGTTATCCTGCCGGACAAGATCGCGGGTTACCGGGATGCATTTGTATTTACCCTAGTGGGTATGCTTCTCATTATGCGACCCCAGGGGATTTACGGGCAGAAGCTCGAGCTGGGAGAGAAGGGCGGATGAACACTTTATTGCGCTCGCTGGTGGGTGGCATCGGCTTGGCTCTGATTCCAGTCTTGATTGGCGTTTTCGTCATGTTGATTGGTGAGACCGCGCAGGTGCGTACGGTCAACTTCTTTCTCATCAATCTCATTATCGTCCTCGGCCTTCAGGTATCCATGGGTAACTCCAACATTGCCAATCTAGGACATGTAACCTTTATGGGCATCGCTGCCTATGGGGCTGCAGTACTGTCAATCCCGATTACGATCAAGGCCACTATTCTTCCCGATGCGCCATTCGGCGTATCCGAAGTCCAACTCGGGGTTGTCCAAGCCGCACTAATCGGTATTGCCGTATCAACCTGCTTTGCATTCCTCACTGGGTTGGTGTTGAGCAGGCAGTCGGGTATTGCGGCAACCATCATCACCCTGGCTCTGATCGTAGTTGTACACACTGTTTTTATTAACTGGAACGAGTTAACACGCGGGGCGAGGGCTCTATATGGGATCCCAATTAAGACCAACATCGTTTGGTTAATGGCGGTGGCCGCCATCGCCGTGGTTATCGCACGGTTGTTTCGCGACTCGACGCTGGGCGTTCAGTTGCGCGCCAGTGGTGAGGACTTTCTCGCAGCTGCAGCCATGGGGGTCAACGTCACACGACTGCGGCTGGTCGCATGGGTGCTAAGCGGCGCTATCATCTCGGTTGCGGGGGTCATGTATACATTCTTAATCGGTTCGATCAGTCCGAAGAGCTTTTACTTTGAGACGGTGTTTCTCACCCTCGCCATGCTTATCCTCGGCGGTATGCGAAGCGTGTCCGGCGCTGTGATCGGCGCCGTCGTGGTAACCATAGGGTTCGAGTTTATGCGCTACTTGGAAAGCGCGCCGGAGATCGTCGGGTTTCAGCTACCGCAGATATTCGGCCTGACCGGATTCTTCCTGGGCACCATCATTGTGTTGTCTATGGCACTGCGCCCAGATGGTATTGTCGGCAACGACGAGCTCGATGAGATGCTACAGAACCGTGTCCGAGATCGGCAAGGCTGATTTGGTGAACCCCTGGTTTTAAATCGTCTCGAAATAACGGCGCATTTCCCATTCGGAGATTTGCCCTTGTTGCCACTCGCTCCAGAGTTGCCATTCGAACTGGCGTGAGCGCGTGTAATGATCGACGAATCGGTCTCCTAACCAGTCCCGGGCTACCGCTGAATTCGCGAAGGCTTCAGTGGCCTTGGCGAGGTCCCGCGGTACTGCAACAAAGCGCTCATCCATCGCCGCGTTGCCCTCACACATCGGCGGCGGTTCAAGCCCTTGTTCGATGCCATGCAGGCCACCCGCCAACAGTCCCGCGATCACTAGATAGGGATTGGCGTCGGCGCCTGGGGCACGGTTCTCGAAGCGTACCGCTGCAGGTCCCGGATAAGTGACCAAGCGCATCGCAGCGGTGCGGTTATCGTAACCCCAAGACGCGTTCTCCGGTGTCCACAGTTGGTAGCCAATACGGCGGTACGAATTCACAGTGGGCATGTACAGCACCCACATGTCGTTTAGCGCCGCGAGCTGCCCCGCGACAAAATGGCGCGCCACATCACTAATTTTATCGCCGGCCCAGAATGCGTTATCGCCATTTCGCCAAAGGCTGTGATGGATGTGTCCGCCGCAGCCGGGTTGGGCCGGGTCGAGCTTGGCCATGAAGGTCGCGACGTAGCCATGTTCGGCGCACAGCTCCTTGAGGTATGTCTTGGCGCGCATGGCCCGGTCCGCCGCCTCGATCGGTGTGGTGTGCATCATCGCGAGCTCGACTGCGCCGTAGCCTAGCTCAGTGTGAGTGCTGGCGACCGGCTCTCCGATATCCGCCATGCGCTGCATGAAAGCCTCGAACAAGTGTCGCAGTTCGGTGAGACGCAGTAGGCTGTATGCGTTCAGCTGACGCGACACCGGCTTCAGCGTGTGCGGTTTACCCGCGGCCATCGCATCGTCGTCTTGATGGAAGATAAAAGCCTCGTATTCCACACCGATGCGGGGCTCGAAGCCCAGCGCCCCGGCCCTGGCCGCGACCTTTTTCAATACGGCACGCGGCGATTCTTGGTTGAGTTCCCCGTTGGTGTCGTAGAAGTCGCAAATGACGGCGGCCGTGTTGGGCCGCCAGGATAGATGCCTCACTGTTTCCGGCTGCGGTCGTGCGTGGAAATCGAGAAACCCGTTTTCGTAGGAGGTGAACGGAGATTCGTATACATCGTCGGCGGTGGTCAGGCCATAGAGCACGGTGGAGAAGCTGGCGTCGGCACCTAGGCCTTTGTCAATCGGCAGCAGCTTGCCGCGCAGTCCACCGTCTAGATCCGATACCTCGATCTGAACATATTTGACATCTTCACCTTTGAGGCGCTGGCGCACCTGATCCAATGTCTCTCGGTACTCGTTCATGTTTATACATCCTCACTCTGGGTGACTAGAAAATCGTGTATTTGATTACCCACCAGAGATTTAAGAGCTTGGATACGTTGGTGGGATACGGTCACGGCTGGGTGACTTCGCTAAGACTTTGCTGTTGAGCGCCCTATTTTGCCGCGCAAGTGCCATTTCATGGATTTGTCAGACTGTGCGGGGGTCGATCGCTTTTTGTTCGACCTGGTTACTCCTAGGTGCTTCCATAATAACTGCCGTAACTCCGATATTGCCGCCTCAATGTCATAGTTTGGACGGATCATCGCCGCCACCATGATTCCATCAAGGTGCGTGGAGACAAACAAGGCGAGTCGGTCGGCGTTTACCTTCTGAAAGGCACCTTGGGACATTCCTCTGCGGATGCAGTCCGATAAGATACTGCATTCTTCATCGTAAAACTGCTTGATCATAGTGTCGACCCGAGGCGGTCTGGTTCTAGGGCCGGCGCTATCCAACATAATTTTTACCAGTTTGCGGATAGGCTCCGACAATTGCAGATTGTTGTAGAACCAGTCATTAATGAGGTCGACAGGATCGTCGTGTTTTTCCCTTAGATTCTTGTAGTTATCTAGGGCCTGGCCAACCGCGTTCTCAATGGTCTCGCGAAACAGATCCTCTTTGCTGTCGAAATAGTAATAGATGAGCGCGGTGTTCACCCCTATGGATTGCGCGATGTCTTTAATGGTCACCGAGGCGAAATCACGTTCGGCAAACAAATCAAGTGCCGCGGACATCAATTTGTCCTTGCGGTTGAATTGTGCCCTTGGTTGCTTTCTTTTTGTCCGTACGTTCCCAGCGGACATGGAAGACCCCTGTTACTTCCGACGATCGTATTTGGACAATACTATCGAAACTTTGGTCTCGCAACATACAGGGAACGCCATCAGATTGTAGGAGCACCTTCCAGCCGCGACGACCCCAATACAATATCATTAGACGTAGGAGCGCCTTCCAGGGGCGATGATCAAGCGTTCGCCTGAAGGCGAACCTACGAAGATCGTGTGTCCTGTAGGTGCGCCTTTAAGCGTACATGGGGAAGATCATCAGATTGTAGGAGCACCTTCCAGGGGCGATGATCCCAATAAAACATGTCACAGCAGGATGCTGCTCCTACGGGCATATGCGTGGTTGTCTTCGAACAAGAAGCACTACCGTGTAATATGTCTCCTCGGTTGGAGGAGATAACCATGAACAAAGCAAATCGCGAACAAGCGAACGCCACCGCATTCGAACGCCTTTGCGGCTC
>JAOTYS010000005.1 GCA_029861795.1 Gammaproteobacteria bacterium
GTTCTGAGCCAAGGCCGTCTTGTCTCAAGGCTTTATGGGGTCTACCTGGGATTTTCAGCGTTACGTCTGTTCTCGCATCTTTAGTTATGTTGCTAAAACCGTGGATTGATGGTCTCGTTATTGGTTTTGCTAAACCACTCGGCGGTTTCTTTGACGCCTTCGGAAAGATCCACCAACTCCCAAGGAGGCAGCAACGCTCGCATCCGACTGCTGTCTAGACAGACCCGCGACCGGCCTCCCGGTTTGGTGGTGTCCCAGTCGATATGCCCCTCATAGCCTACACATTGCGCAACCCGGTTGGCGAGATCTTTGATAGATATCTCTTGTTCTGAACCTATGTTTAGCGGCTCGTTGGCGTCGTAGTGCATCACCGCTTCGATAATGGCGTGGACCGCGTCACGAATGTGAATGAACTCACGTGTCGGCGCCCCATCGCCCCAGCACACTACATTGTTGTCACCGCGTTGCTTGGCCTCTACGAAACGTCTAATCATAGAGGCCATAACTTGAGAGCTGTGGGGATCGAAGTTGTCGTTTGATCCATAGGCACTCGCCAGTATCAACGAGATCGTCCGTAGACCATACTCCTCGTAGTAAGCAGCAGAATGAACAATGGAGATGCGACGCCCCATACCATAGGGCACCAACAATTTATCTGGAAGGCCATTCCAAATCTCCGACTCCTGGTGCGGAACTGGGGCATTTGCAGGATATACACAGTTGGACAACACATTAACGACTTTTTGTACGCCCGTTTCCCTAGCGGCCTCTAGCAGATGCGCAAACAGGATTACGCTCTCGTAGTAAACTCCCCCTGGGTGTTGCCTGTGCACCGCAATGCCGTGGCGCTCAGATGGCACGTAAAACACATACTCCGGTTTGAATCGACGAATTTGCTGATCTAAGTATTGTAAAGAACCTAGATCGGCGTGAAGATCGCCGATCCCAATCACATTGACACCCAGACGTTTTAACGTGGTCAACAAATGCAACCCGACCAAATCATTAGCACCGGTGACCAATACTGTTGCATCTTGCAGATTAGTCATTAGTTCACCCGAAAGTCTCTATCAGTCGTCCAGAAATTCACGGACTGCGGAAATCACTCGATGAATGTCCGCCTCGCCCTTCCCTGCACCTGAGGGAAACCAAACACCGTGCTGCGCAACGTAACTTGCGTTGGGAAAGGCTCGTTGATCCCGATAAGGATATTGCGTGTGGATGGTAGGCCAGAAAGGCCGACTGTCAATGGACTTTGTTTTAAGAAAGGCAACTAACCCCTCGGCGTCATCAATTAGGGCATCCACCCATAAGGGCACGACCCCGTGATCGACATCGGTGTGCAAGAAAGTCACTCCCGCTGTATCCCTAAGGCTATCGCTGTATAGCCGATACTGCTCGGTCACTACCTTTAATCGATCCGGCAGGCGTTTGAACTGAACCCACGCTAGTGCTGCCTGTATGTCTGAGAACTTGAAGTTAAACCCAATCTCGGGATGATAATTCCACGACCTGTGCAGACGACCGTGATCTTTAAGCCGTACCACATTATCGCGGATATCGTCTCGATCGGTCACGACGAGCCCACCCTGACCCGACGTGATTATCTTGGTCGGCGCTAACGAGATGCAACCCACGTCACCAAAGGTTCCCAAAGCCCTCCCTTGGCTAAACGACCCAAGTGCTTGCGCTGCATCTTCAATCACGGCGAGACCATGCTGATCGGCTATTGCTTGAAGCGCGATCATATCCGTACAGCGGCCATTTATGGGGACTGCGACAATAGCCTTGGTTTGAGGCGAAACGGTGCGGCTCACCTCGTCGGAATCTATAGTCAGGTCAGAAAGCTTTATATCAGCAAGTACTGGGAGCGCCCCACACAACTTCACCGCACTCGCCGTCGCGATAAAAGTGAGATCGGGGATAATCACTTCGTCGCCTGGCTCAACGCCGCACGCCTTAAGCGCAAGGTATAAAGCGATGGTGCCGTTACAGGTAGCGAGCACATGCTTGGTACCCAGGTATTGGGCCATGGCTTCGGTGAATTCCTCAGTACGCGGTCCCTCGTTGACGTATCCAGCCCGAATGACCGAGGCCACCGCCTCGGCCTCTTCGTCGCCAAACTCGGGCTCCCACCAAGACAGCATGTTCTCACCCATCAGTCTTAGGGACTGTATATTAGTGCCGACGCATACAACTTGTTCATCGGTTTACGGGGTAACTCTCGCTTCCTAAGGCTAAGGGATATTGCCATCCGAATGACCGCAACCCATATGAGCACATAGTACGACGGTTGCTGCTCAATACGACTTCCTTCTGTGCTGAAACACATGGTTTGACCCGAAGTTGTCCTTTGCCTCCCTCAATACACACGCCCTCTCTTCGCAGATCGTACACCCATCCGTGGCGGGGACAGGTTATGCGACCATTCTCAACGGTCAGACCACTTAGATCCTGGCCAGCATGGGGGCAGTATTTTTGCACTTCGAGCATGCGTCCGTCGCAAAGTATGTTGAATGTCGCTTCGTTCTTGAAACTATCCTCAACTGCCTTGATAACCGATGGTATCTCTGCGTACATCAGGATGGCGGTCAAGGCGAAGTTGTAGTAACCACCGGGCTCCCGGATTTGTAGGTACATACTGGGGAAGACGTCTTCGAGTGTATGACGACCCGCGACAACAAGTGCAGCAATGCTCGACGGCAGATGGAACGAAAAGCTAGGCTCAACTTTGGTTGTGCTTTTAACTGAGACGACACCATCACGTAGGTCGCAGAAAATATCACCGCCATGCTCTCCCACTATTTCGAAACGAACCAGAGCATCGATTTGCTCGACAAGAAATGGACTTACCGAGAACAATCTCCGTAGATGCTCAGCAAACTTCGTGATGGTGTCGCCATCAGGTTGTGGAAAACTCTCCCCCCTGCTTTAACAGATAGGGCAGACGTTCCCTCTGATATGAACGTAAATAAGCCTCTTTGTCATCGAAATCGAAATCCATACGACGCGCGTGAATAGTTGGTTCGTTTACTTCGGTAAATACTATCTCATCACCTGGAAGAAGTAGATCAACCTTGCCCTCTACTCCATCTCTAATCATTGGTAAGGCATCATTTTGATCGCAATAGATCGAATCGTTACCAAGATTAAGATGAAACAAGTCCTCATGCAAAAAACAAAAAGGTCCAGAATTATGAAAAATGTACTTCGCTCCGACGCCATTCGCGAGGCTACAAAATTTCTCCAAAATGCTCCGTTTGTATTCCTCGGCACGGTTACTTTCTTCTTCCTTATCGTATCCATGAACATGGGGATACCAATGTGCACCACAATATTGCCCGAACAGTAACTATGCCGAAGTCCCTCAGTCGACTGACCCCTTCGGGGGCAATGTGGGAGTCATTGAAATTTAGAATATGCACGCCTGCTACATCGATGATAATCGATGAGTCAATTCGGTACCGTGCCGGATCGCAAACAATTTGAACCGAACAGTCCGAGCCGAGGCTACACACTTCCCAATCTTTAAGCCTCCATATCTTTTCGAACCCCAGCTCACGGATACGCCAATACAAGACGTCTGAAACGAAATCAGCCAGCAGAATGGTGACGTCCCGCCCTAGGAAGTTAAAGAGAAACTCTGGATCGAAATGATCCCCATGCTCATGGCTTATATAAATGAATTTCGTCGCGTCAAACTCTGAGAGAGCAAATATGTCGTTACGCGGGAATTGATGAAGCCGATGGATTTGAGCGCCGCTCGGGGAAAACCAAGGATCACACAGCAGGGCACACTCACTGCTCTCGATGAATAAGCCCGCGTGACCTAGATACAGAATCTTGGGAAAGCGACGCATGCTAATGCGAGCTTAGACATTAGGCACTGGCCGCTGAGTCGGGCCGCAATACCTCGCTAGTCCCACGCCTTCCGAGAAGGTAATGTTGACGTAGTCCCCAGAAGAACCATCGAGCGTACTCCTTTAGCCAAGGAATCACTGCAAAACTAGAGGCCCCTCCGTGCAGGCGGTCAATGGAAACTTGTGGGACCTCACCCAATCTGAGCCCCGCAAGCTGCGCTTTGATTGCAAGCTCGTAAACAATCGCCCAACTCATGGCCTCCAAGCGAAGGTCGTAGAAAGTAGATTTGCGAAAGAGCTTGAAACCGGTGGTCGCGTCGGTAAATACGGAACCGGAAAGCAAGTGAAAAGCCCTGTTTCCTATCATCGAAAGAATCTTTTGAATAAGCGATCCCCCGAGACGCCGCCCACCGTGGGCATAACGTGTGCCGCTCACGAGATCACACCCTTGGCGCATGAGCGACACTGCGGCGGGAATGGCAAATACAGGTTCGGTATCGTCCACCGTAAAGATCATGATGATGTCTGCTGTGGCGGCCTCCACACCCGCCCGAATAGCGTTCGCGGGACCCGGACCTAAGGTATTGTGAATAAGTCGTGCGGTGGGAAAATCCGGCTGCATTCTCTCTACCACCGGAATAGTGTCGTCATCGGGATAGTCATAAACAATCAGTATTTCATGCTCAATCTCCAACACGGCGCGGAAGATCTTGAGCATGATCGCAACGTTGACAGCTTCGTTGCGCACAGGCATCAACACCGATAGTTGAATTTTCTGATCTTTTTTTTCCATGCTTATCTCCTCGACTCAATTCGACTCAGCCGATAGCGGCGTGGCGGGATCATTGCCGATAGACCCTTGCGCGGCGATGCATTTTGCTTGTATTTCGACGGGATTGGACTGCCCCACGGGAATCGCCGTTGACTTAGACGCTGTGCGAGGGCCAAATTGCATTGGCGCTGATGACTGGTAGACTCACTAGCTGCAACCGTGTCCGTGTCATTGGGTTATGAGCCCAGGTACTAGCTTCCAACAAGTTCGATGGTGTCTGTGCGCGAGTTATTGCTTATCGCATTTTACCGCACTAAGGTCGTATTTCCAGCATTTATTGTCCGCAACTCAGAACAACCATGAAACCGATAATCTCCGAAAACTGCCGCATAAGGATTCCAGATCAGTTCACAGTGGGTGAATATTCAATCGTTGATGATTTTTCATATTTCTCCACCCAAATTGAGATCGGCCGATTTTGTCACGTAGCCGCCAACTGTACTATTTCCGGGGGGCCGGATCTGCTGTTCAAACTCGGGGACTATAGCGGCGTATCCACAGGTACCAGGATATTCTGCGCAACAGATGATTTCATTCAAGACATCGTCAATATCCTACCAGCGGAATTCGGCTCAGTTAAAACGCCAATTCAGGGTGATGTCATTATGGAACGCTTAACAGGGATCGGTGCAAACACTGTGGTGATGCCAGGCACCTATATTCCAGAGGGCGCGGTAATTGGTGCACAATGTTTTGTCCCGCTTAACTTCGAAGTCAAGCCTTGGAGTGTCTACGCCGGGAATCCCCTCAAGTTGATCATGCCCAGGAACAAGAAAAAAGTTCTCAAACAGGTAGAAGAACTGGAGAAACGACTAGACAGGATAGAATCTCCAACTGCCTAATAGGAAACTCGTTTCGAGAACGCCTGTAGCAGGTCATATCCGTCCCAATAGCGACCAAATTCCAAAGCCTTTCCAATGGGTACAAACCGATCAACCCCGCGACCATTTAACTCTCGAGCGAAGCTCCGGATCTCTTCCAAGTCAAAACCGAAGTGAGTGAGGGTCTGGTCTTTTAACTCCACATACTGGGTCAGTTCCGCGAGACTGTCTATAAACGCTTCGTAGAACAAACCTCCGCCACAATGTGTCCGACTTATGTCAGTTAGGTCGTCTACTGCGACCACATCAAGCTCGGGCATGTGCCGTGTAATTGAAGTCACATCGGCCTTCAGTGCAGACCCATAACTGAATCCTAGCTTGCGCAGCGACTGGCCGAGCTCCGTTTGATATGAGCTATGCCGAATCGTTTGTCTAAGGAGTTTCCAAAACACATTTGAGGCACGGCTACAGTCATTCTTATTCCCTGACCAGCACAGTATTCGGGGCGAAGCGCATCCGGTCTGATCAAACCAGTACGCGTCGTTAAAGAAATCCTGCGCGACACTTTTTTGCTCTTTATCGTTTAGCGTGTTGTATGCTTTCGCCGCCACGACACAGTATGAATATCGATCGGGGAAGACCAGCTCCACAGCGCGGGCCGACAGCGGGATCCCCCTGATAGTGCTCACTGTACGATCACCTCCCCAAATCACTCTTACATCACACCGAGCAGATATCGCAGTAGTAACATCACGATTGTGATCGTAGCTAACACACTCAATGCTGCGTTTAAGTACATTGTCCTGCGCTAGCTCACCCACGCATTTCGCAACTACAGATAACAGCGCATCAAGTTGTGGTGTAATGTCGGAGGGCAGTCGTATCAGGTTTCCGTTTCCAACTACCATTGACATCACCCACGAATAAATAAAGATCGTATCTACGTTAGCAGGGGGAATATGAAAGACCAGACCCCGTGGCACTAATATGGACTTATCGTCCTGTAACTTCTGAAAATCACGCCGCAGTCTTTCAATGGAGGCGGGTCGGATCCAGAACGCCAACGCCAGTATTTCGGGGTACACGCGAGCCTTCGGGTGCTGAGACAGCCGCTTTGAAAGCCCTTCTAAAAAGTCCAGGATGTGCAGTGAGAAGGGCTGGGTAGGTCGCGGTTGGATACGATCGATGCAATCATTGAGTTCGGTCGCATCTATTTCTGCACCACTAACGAAAAGCTTGATCTTCATGCCAGCCGCACTGCTTCCAGGTCAATGACTGTAAGCGTGGACATCACTACAGCCGCGCAGCTCGGTCTTAGGGACCCGGCCGATTACAGTGAAGTATTTGCCGTGCCGTCCACAGCTGCCATCGTCAGCACCGTGTAGAACACCTAGATCCTCGGTTAGCAAGGAATGGCCCGGATAGCTCTTTGGAATCAAGCTCAATACTTGGATCACGCCGGCTACGCCTGGCGGACATTCCTCCAACGTCCGGGGATCCCTTATGATGACGTCGGCAAAGTTAGGCGCATACAAATAACCATCTTCCCCTTCAAGAAATACACTGCCCACTTGCTCCACCATGCCATAGAAACTGTAAATCCGGCGCAGACCCGTTACCTCACGAAACCTCTCATGGAAAACTTGGTTGGACACCGCCAATTCCTCCAACTTCTTCCACCCTCCTGAATGCACCAAGATTGCATTACTGAGATCAGTTCCCGTAGCCTTCAGCTTCTCAAGGAAATACGCCCACACCATGAAAGTAAAACCGAAAATAAGAAATGGGGCGTCACCAAACTTATGCAGAAAATTGGATAAGGCACTCACGTCAAGCTCCATGTCGTCATTCAGCACAAATACGGGATGACGCCCGAAGCTCATCATACCAACGACTCCCGCCGCTCTGGCACTTAGCTTCTCACGACTGTTAAGAAGTTTCTTGCTATCTACGATTAACATTGGGAGCCGTTGGCCGCCGAGAATACTGGTCATTATCTTGGTCAATGCAAGTGTTTGGTCACTGGCTGTTTGCTCATCCAGAAAGATACGACTTACGGCTTGACCGGTGGTACCGCTTGAGGTCAGAACCTTAAATCTGCGCTCCGGATCGATGCTGCTCAGTTCGAATTGTTTAAACAAACTTACAGGCAGATAGGGCAGATCCGACAGCCGTCTCGCTGGAGGTTTCTGTTTCAATGCACTAACAATCCTTTCGTATCCGGGGCAACGGGAGAGGTGGTAGGCGGTCAGCTCATTTAGGGCCGGCAGCAAGATCGCCTCTTTGTTCTGCTGCGGAATGCTGTACTGAGGCCGTTCGAACAGATCCTGCAGGCTCACATGGAGTTCTCCAATTGTCCGTAATCTATCTTTCCGCTCGCATTGACCGGGAGTGACTCCAAGTGATGAAAATCAAAAGCGCTCCAGTGAGTACTTAAGGCTATCGCGAGCTCCCTTGCGACGGCAGCGTAATCATCTTCAGTCTGGAATTCACAGAACACTCCAATCTTGTCTCCATCCTTTGAGATCACAGCAGCTGGGCCGTGACAATGGAGCAGAGACTCCACCTCATCCAGGTTGAGACGCACTCCATAAACCTTCCCAATTCGTTTGCTTCTGCCGGTAATGTACAAATATCCGTCATCATCCTGATATCCGATATCTCCGGTACGCAGCACACCCTGAAGATCATCACCAGCCGCTAAATCATGACGGCAATGCGCATACCCCAACATCACATTAGGACCTTGGTAGATAACCTCTCTCGTGCCGGGGTCAATACTGATTTTGCCTCCAGGTATTGCCACACCTACGGAGCCGATTTTCTGGGGGAGGCTCTCGAACGGCAAGTAACACATCCGCGGACTGGCCTCGGTCTGACCGTACATTACATAGAAACGCTTACCTTGCTGCGAAAGCAAATCGTAATACCGCCGCACATGGTGATCCTCCAGCTTTCCCCCTGCCTGGGTCATGTAGCGTAGCGCTGGATAGTGCTTCTTAGAAAATCCAACACGCTCCAGCATCGCATACGAGTACGGCACACCGGCGAAGGAGCTACATGCATATTGCGCGAATACATCCCAAAAGGTTTTTTCCATTAAGGTGCCATCCGTGATCACCAAAGACGCACCGGCGCAAAGATGGCTGTTTATAACCGAAAGCCCGTAAGAGTAGTGCATGGGCAAGCTGACAATGGCCCGATGGTCGCGTTCGATTCCAAGGTACTGTGCAATGGAGTAAGCATTCGATTCCAGATTCTTTTGCGAAAGGCGCACGAATTTTGGACTACCGGTGCTTCCAGATGTACTGAGAAGCAAGGCCAACGATAGGGATATATCCTCGACCGGCGCGTGTGATTTACGAAAGATCTTAAGCGATCGGAAATTAATGACTTGATCAAAAACCGATAGTTCCGCCGAGTAGTCGTTAGTCTTATCGGCATGACAAACTACCCACTCCGGCTTGTAACGCTGCAACAATCTGGAAAGTTTATCATTGGTGAGTCCGCCATCTAACAAGGCAGCCACATGGCCTGCAGCAACTGTCGCAAGGTAGGCAATGATGTCATCAACCGTGTTGGTGCAAATATGAAAGGCCAGCGCCTTTCGGTCAGAGCTCAACGCGGGACTAAGCCGTTCGATTTCTTCCCAGAGAGTGGGGTAAGAAACTGCAAGACCCGCGTCTGCGTCGAATAGGGCAATGCCTTCGGAGTGATTGTAACGATCAATATTTAGATATTTCTGTGACAATAGGTTCTTAGTCCACTCCACCTCAAATAATCATACCCCCATCCACTCCAAGCACCTGGCCTGTGACGTATCGGGAATAATCGCTCGCGAAGAATAGGATCGCCATAGCAATATCATCAGGGGTTCCAACCCGCCCCATCTTGATACTAGACCTATAGACCTTGTCATTGTGCTCGGGCATGTCCTTGATCATGTCGGTCTCGATATATCCCGGCGCGATCGCATTGACCCGTATACCGCTAGGTGCAAGTTCCTTGGCAGCCGCTTTGGTAAGTCCAATCAGAGCTGCTTTTGAGCTTGAGTAAACGGCGAGACCTTCGTGCGCATGGGTCCCCATAATAGAGCTGATATTGATAATAGAGCCCGAGCGATTCCGGGTCATTAATCGAGCCGCGCTTTGAAGGTGGGTGATACAGCCTTTGACGTTAACCTCCAGCACCCTGGAGATGGATTGTTCTGAAATCATGCCGATTAGCGCAGCGTCAAGAACGCCTGCGTTATTCACCAGGACATCCAGCCTTTTATATTTCTTGAATACTTCCTGGAATGCGGTTTTGGCACTGCGTGACTCGCTAACGTCGTAACACAATCCTAAGTGGCCGGATTGGCCGTCAGTGTCGAGGCCAGCGACAACGTTGTTGACCTCTTCATCGCTTTGTATTCCCGTGACAACCACTGAAGCGCCCTTTGATGCCAATGCCTTGGCTGTAGCCAACCCGATACCCCGTGTTGCACCGGTCACCATGCACACCTTGCCAGAAAGATTCATAGCTTGTCGCTAATTACTGAGATCAATTCCGTATTTGCCCAGAATTTCAACTGCCTTTTCAAAACTACTCATATCAAGCACATCTTCAGTATCGACCATTATGTCGAATCGCCTCTCCAATTCTGATATCAAGTGCATGTGAGAAAGTGAATCCCACTGTTGCACGCCTCTGTAAACCAAGGTTTCCACATCCACACCTTCGGGTAGATCTAGTGATTCAACAAAGCAGTTTCTCAGCATCTCTAAATTTGGCACTTATCAGGATTCCTCTTACGTGTCTTAGTCCTTATTGGTTTACCAAACCCATGGTGTTACGACCCGTTCGAACGATCGCGCAGATCTCACACGCACTGTTACCCCATAGTAATCTGCATGATCCACCAACCGGTTCAAAAGAATCGACATTATAGTCGTGGCAATGGCAAAACCGAATCATGGAGTGCCGTGGACACATCGACTATCGGCTGCACCGCTTTGCGATTATCTTCAAAAGGGACTACAGCGCTGCGACCTGATGAACTAACTGCTCAATTTCTTCTTCGGTATTGAAGTAGTGCACCGCACATCGCACGAGCCCAGTGATTCGTCTCTGATCCATGTCGAGCAACGTAGAAGGTCGAAACGACGTGCCCACATTGATGCCTTTTTGCCTAAGCCTACTGGCAATTTCTTGAGGTGCAAAGGCGTTATGGCTAAATGTCACAATGCCGCAGCGCTCCCGACCCAGGTCGCACACGGCGACTCCCGGGATAGTAGATAAGCCACGACGCAGCTCTTCAGCAAGCATCTGGATGCGTTCGTAGATGTTGTCCAGGCCCAAAGACACCGCGTAATTCACCGCCACGCCTAGACCGATCTTGCCCGCCACATTATCTTCGAAGTTCTCAAATCGCCGGGCGTCGGTGCGAATCTCGAACTCCTGGGGGGTCGTCCATGTTGCGGCGTGTAGGTCCAAGAACGGCGGTTCTAGACCTTCGATCATCGCTCGTTGCACGTACAGAAACCCGGTCCCACGGGGTCCTCGCAAAAACTTGCGCCCGGTGGCGGACAACATGGTGCAACCGATCTGCTGCACATCTACATTCATCTGCCCCACGGATTGGCAGGCATCGAGCAAATACGGTATGCCATGGGTGTTTGCGATCTCACCAACCTCTGCTGCAGGATTGACCAACCCGCCATTGGTTGGCACGTGGGTTATTGCAATTAGTCTTACCCGCTCGTCAATCATTCGATCCATGGCTTCGATATCCAGTTGGCCATGAGAATCATTTGGTACTACCTCAATTTCCACACCACTACGCTTTGCGAGCTGTAAAAACGCGATGTAATTTGACGCGTACTCAGCAACTGCGGTAAGAATTCGATCGCCCCGTCCAAACCCGCGGGCGATCGCATAGAACGCCAGATCCCAAGCCACCGTAGCGTTTTCCACAAATGCCACTTCGTCAGTGTGACAATTGAGCAAGCATGCAATCGCTCGGTAGGTTGCATCGATTTTATCTACAGCCTCGGCGGCAGCCTCATAGCCGCCGATGCGAGCCTCTAGATCCAGATGGTCTTTAACTGCACTGAGCACGGGAGTCGGCATCAAAGAAGCACCCGAATGATGAAAGTGGGTGACATGCTGACAACCAGGTGTATCGGCCCTGGCCCGATCGACATCGACTGTCATCAGTGATCGGTGCGTCAACCCGCGGGTGGCGCTATGCATCGGGATGGCCGCGACATGTCATTCGAATGGCTGTGGTTTTCGAATTTCTTTTTGTGTGCTGTTGCTCGGCGTAGGCGATCATTGCATCAGCCACGTCACATTGAGTAGCCTTTTCTATTCCCTCTAATCCTGGAGACGAATTAACCTCCAGCACTAACACTCCTCGCGGCGAGCGAATCAGATCAACACCTGCGACGGTGAGTCCCAGGGCATGCACTGCGCGCAAGCACATAGCGCGTTCCTCATGGTTCACGGTAACAGCCTTCGCCTTTGCGCCCAGGTGAATGTTGGCGCGAAGCTCACCGGTTTTGGCGGTGCGTATCATTGCGGCTATCAAATGATCACCAACGACAAAGCAACGGATGTCGCAGGCAGCAGTGCGATCCCCCACAAACTCTTGGATGAGGCACCTCGTTCCACTACGAACGAACTGTTCTATCGCAGAACGCGCGCCCTCTACGGTGTTGACCACCACCACGCCCTGTCCTTTGGAGCCCCGCACCGGCTTGATCACGACCGATCCAGCACGCGCCATTAACTGTTTGATACAGGATATCGTCTCGCCATACACCGTGTTGGGAATGGGGACACCAGCCTTGGCGAGAAGTTGTAGTGCCCGCAACTTATCACGAGATCTGTGGATCGCTGCCGATTCATTGAGCGACCAGACCCCCATGGCTTCAAACTGTGAAAGTACAGCCGTGCCTACAGCAGTGATGGCAGGATCTATCCGAGGGATCACCACGTCAACGCCAGCAACACGTCTTTCTTGGTAAGAGATGTCCAAACCATCGATCTGGACACGCAAGGCGCATCGTAGCGGGTTCACCGCTTCCACTGTGTGACCCCGTTTCAAACAACAGTCAACTAGCCGCGAGGTCGAATAAACAGTCGTAGACTGAGACAGGATCGCAACATGCATGAACGCAGCCTCGTTTTGACACCCGCTATGTTTGGGTCATGCATGCATCGGTGCGGGCTTCCATCATCTAGTGATTAACGTGCCTACACCTTGATCAGTAAATATCTCTAGCAGCAGCGCATGTTCGACTCGCCCATCGATAATCACAACTGAACCCACGCCACCGCGCACTGCATCTAAACCACATTCCACCTTTGGCAACATACCCCCTTGGATGACCCCTTTTTCCATCAGTGTTGACACATCCCGCGCCGATAAGCCTTTGATCAGGCCACCGTCCTTATCCAATACACCCGGAGTGTTGGTCAATAACAGAAGCTTTTCCGCTTGAAGTGTCGCAGCGAGCTTGCCGGCGACACTGTCAGCGTTGATGTTATAAGTGGCGCCATCTTCGCCCACGCCGATGGGTGCGATCACAGGTATAAAATCTTCGGTGTCAAGGACCGATACAATGTGCGGGTCAATACGGTCCACCTCACCCACGTGTCCAATGTCTATGATCTCTGATTTCTCAAGCAGGGGATCGTCTTTCTTCAATATCAATTTCCTGGCGCGAATCATGCTACCGTCTTTGCCAGACAATCCAACTGCCTTGCCTCCCTGAGCGTTGATCAGATTTACAATCTCCTTGTTCACCAACCCCCCTAAAACCATTTCCACAACATCCATGGTCTCCCGATCGGTAACTCGCATACCGCTTACAAACTGCGATTCTTTCCCGATACGCTGGAGAAGATGGCTGATCTGCGGTCCACCACCGTGGACAATTACTGGATTCATGCCAACAAGCTTCATCAATGCGACATCCCGAGCGAATCCGACCTTTAGATCGTCGTCTACCATGGCATTGCCACCATATTTGATGACGATGGTTTTCCCATGAAATCTTCTTATGTAGGGCAGTGCTTCGTTAAGAACATGAGAGATGTCCCGAGCAGCATTAGGTGTTAGCGCCATAATTCTGGTTGTCATTTTGGAAGACGCTGAGATAGTACACTAAGGCACAACTTTCTCGAAAACGGTCGTGCCGCTCTCAAGCTGAATTGGACGAGCGATCCAATTGCCACCTTGACAGCCTACGGTAAGACTAGCGCGATCTATGTAGCAGAAAAACAAGGGGCCGCATCAGCGGCCCCTGGTCAGTCGAGTTTTAGAATCTTGGTTAGTGAACTTCAACATCGATTTTCTTGGGCTTGACCTCTTCCGCCTTGGATAGGACTAGCTCCAATATTCCATCCTTGTATTCGGCCTTGATATTTTTGTCATCAATAACCTCGCCAAGTCGCATAGAACGTACATATTTACCATAGTGACGCTCCTGACGAATCACCCGACCGTCTTTCTTCTCCTCATTTTCATACTTGGATTGAGCGTTTATCGTGAGCACACCGTCCTGGATCGAAACATCCAGGTCTTCCTTCTTAACACCAGGCAGCTCCGCCCTTACTAAGTACTCGCCATCCTTTTCTATTACGTCGATGGCCGGTGCCAATGCCTGACCGCCTCGCTGTGAATACCGACTCACTGGCCGAAACAATCCATCCACTACACCATCAAAGATATCCCACGGAGACCTTACCTCCTGGGCACGAACTACTGCATTCATAAGAACCTCCTAAAAGTTTACTAAAGCCGTAGCGCCGATTGGGATCATTCGCAAGATAGCCCTCCCGAAGCTACGGTTTTCACTTAACTTGGATATGGAGGTGTTGTGCGGGATTTCAAGACCTCGGCGACCGAATGTGGCGGGCTAGTCCCCATGGGAAATTCGCTGTGATGAACAGACGTATGCAACTTACGTCAAACTACAGGATATAACGCGCCAAGTCCTCGTCGGCCACTAAATCTTTCAGATGCCTGTCCACATAAGCTGCATCGATGACCACTTTCTCCCCCGGTCGATCCGCCGCCTCAAAGGACACAGTCTCTAGCAACCTCTCCATGATTGTGTGTAGCCGCCGCGCTCCAATATTCTCAGTTCTCTCATTAACGTGCCACGCAGTCTCGGCCGTGCGCTGCACCCCGTCCCGGGTGAACTCCAACTCCAATGACTCCGTTAGCATGAGAGCGCTGTATTGCTCGGTCAATGAGGCATCGGGTTCAGTCAGTATGCGCACGAAATCCTCCACTCCCAGCGCCTCTAACTCTACCCTTATCGGCAGTCTCCCTTGTAGCTCTGGAATCAAGTCGGACGGTTTGGTTATTTGAAACGCCCCCGAGGCGATGAAGAGAATATGATCCGTCTTCACCATGCCATACTTTGTCGTGACTGTGGACCCTTCTACTAATGGCAACAGGTCTCGTTGTACTCCTTCCCTTGAAACGTCCGGACTATGATGCGTGTCGGAACGACCGATTATCTTGTCGATCTCGTCTAAAAACACAATGCCGTCTTGTTCAACCCGTTCTAGTGCGTGCAGCTTTATATCGTCATCGTTGATCAGCTTTGCGGCCTCTTCTTCGATCAGAAGCTTCATCGCTTCCTTAATCTTGGCCTTTCTGGTCTTCGTTTTCCGACCGCCAAGGTTCTGCACCATATTCTGCAGCTGACTGGTCATTTCCTCCATACCCGGCGGTCCGAAGATCTCCACGCCTACGGAGGCGGCGCTCACTTCGATCTCGATCTCCTTGTCATCGAGTTTCCCTTCCCGCAGCAGTTTGCGAAAACGCTGTCTACCCGCCCCTTCCCCTTCTTGATTCCAGTCCTGATCAGCTTCGGTCTCCCGCGCACGGGGTAGTAAGATATCGAGTATTCGTTCTTCGGCAGAATCTTCTGCGCGTGGGCGCACTTTGTTGATTTCCTCCTCGCGAGTCATCTTGACTGACAATTCGGCAAGGTCTCGAATTATGGAATCCACCTCTCTGCCAACGTAGCCAACTTCGGTAAACTTAGTCGCTTCAACTTTGATAAACGGCGCTCTGGCTAGTCGAGCCAATCGGCGCGCGATCTCAGTCTTGCCGACACCTGTCGGCCCGATCATTAAGATGTTCTTAGGCGTAATCTCGTTACGCAGATCATCGTCCGCAACTTGGGCTCGCCGCCAGCGATTGCGCAGGGCGATAGCCACGGAGCGTTTAGCGGCGCTCTGTCCTATGATGTGCTTATCAAGTTCCTGCACAATTTCACGCGGGGTCATCTGTGACATCGAAATCTTCTCTTTAATACCTTTTCGTCAAAGTTCTTCCAGAGCTAAGTTTGTATTCGTGTAAACGCATATATCTGCAGCGATGGTAAGGCTCTTTTCCACCACCGTTCGAGCATCCAACTCAGTGGACTCCAGCAGCGCACGTGCCGCCGCCTTGGCGTAGTTTCCACCCGAGCCGATGGCCATCACACCTGATTCGGGTTCGATCACATCGCCATTGCCCGAGATGATCAGGGATGTGCTCTTATCAGCGACAGCTAGAAGCGCTTCGAGTCGGCGCAGGAACCGGTCGGTTCTCCAATCCTTGGCCAACTCCACTGCCGAACGCACTAGGTTACCCTGGTGCTTTTCAAGCTTGCCTTCAAAGCGCTCGAACAGTGTGAAGGCATCGGCAGTACCTCCGGCAAATCCAGCTATCACGCTGTCCTTGTAGAGCCGGCGTATCTTTCTGGCATTGCCCTTCATCACGGTCTCTCCCATGGAGACCTGTCCGTCGGCACCGATAACGACGTCGTCTCCACGACGCACACAGAGAACTGTCGTTCCGCGAAACTGTTTCATAGGAGATTGTTCCTGTGATTAGCTCAGTTCGGCCAAAGATAATCTAGCATTAAGTGTGGGTGCACGGTTCGCATTTCAAGAGCGCTTTGAGGCTTCGCCCCATCTGTAAATGGGCGTGGTCTCAAGTGGAGCGCGTGTTACTCAACCAGCTTCAGATTCGGCTTTTTCTTGGCCTTTGGTTGCTCAGGCGCGGTGGTCTGCTCTTGTTGGAAAAAGATGCCCTGACCATTTTCTCGTGCGAATATGGCTAGGACCGCGCTCACCGGTACCTCCACGTTGAGCAACGCCCCGCCAAAGCGGGCGGAGAATGCTATCCATTCATTGTTGAGCTCAACCAACTGGACAGCTTGGTCATGAACGTTGAGTACAATCTGCCCATCCTTTACATACTCGACTGGGACTTTAACACCGTCGGCTGTCGCATCCACCAGAATCTGAGGAGTGAGTTCATTGTCCATCGCCCACTCCCTTATCGCTCGGATAAGGTAGGGTTTTGTAGACACATTCACCGATGTCACCACCGCCATGAATTAAGACAGACCGAGACCTATTGCTTTAACATTCATTGCAGCTCCGCTTCCGCCTCGCTGAGGCTAGACTGAAACGCCGGTCTTGCGAACAGCTTCTGTCCGTAATCAAGTATCGGTTTTGCCTGTCGTGGCAACTCTATGTCGTAGTACGGCAGCCGCCATAATAGTGGCGCCAGGAAACAATCCACCAGGCTGAATTCATCCCCAAGCATGTACTGCTGCTCTGTGAAAATAGGCGAGACCGCTATTAGTCCGTCACGAACAGCCTGACGAGTGGTATCAGTTGGAGTTCCACCGCGGCGGGATCGAGGTTGGAGACGGTCAATCCAGTCCCGTTGCAGACGAGCGAACATAAGGCGGGCGCGACCCCGGTTAACCGGATCGACGGGCATCAAAGGCGGATGCGGCAAACGCTCATCCAAATACTCGCTGATGATCTGCGCACCGTATAGTACTAGCTCCCGATCGACTAACGTAGGAGTCTCGTTATACGGATTCAATTCCGCCAGTTCTTCGGGATTGCTCTCAAGATCCACCCACCGGATGTGACACTCCACTTCCTTTTCGTGCAGAACAATACGACAGCTATGGCTATAGATACAATTTAGACCTGAATAAAGCGTCATAATCGGCTTTCGACTCGTTGGTGATGCCATGCCTAATTAAATCACAGTAGACGTAGATGTTAGACGATCGCCTAAAACATTAATTCAGCGTCGTCTCTATTGAAACCATTACTAGCGTAAGTATTCAGAGCTCGATGTAGAACGATCGATTGCCCTTGTCTCAGTCCAATCGATCACGAAGGTGCACAACCGCTGTTAACGATACATTAGAGTTCGACTAATGGATATCTTTCCAGTATTCCTTCTTCAGAAGATAGGTGAGCACGAAAAGCACGCCTAGAAAAAGCATCACAAAAATACCGATGCGATATCGCTCGAGCTTAGCCGGCTCGCCGAGATAGACCAGAAAATTAACCAGGTCGCGAATCGCGTTATCAAACTCCTGTGGGCTCATCAGACCAGGTGTTTCCAGCTCGAAGTGGCCAAACACCTCTACCTCAGTCTCCTTCTCTTTTTCAGTACCATCAGCGCTCTTCACTTTTGTGGTTAGCTTCTCGGTCTCAAATACCGCTCGTTGCTTTCCCTGCCATTCGTAGAACACATTTGGCATCGCCACATTCTCGAACACCGTATTATTCCAGCCCGTAGCGGAATTCTCATCGACATAGAAACTTCTCAGATAGGTATAGATCCATGCGGGCTTGCGCGAGCGCGCCACCACAGAAAGATCCGGTGGCGCCACCCCAAACCAGTCCTCGGCGTCTTCCTTAGACATTGCAGTCTTCATCAGATTACCGGGCTTGTCTGCGGTGAACATCAAGTGTTCTTTCAGTAGATCATCACTGATGCCGAGGTCACTCGCCATGCGGTTATATCGCATATATGACGCGCTGTGGCAGGATAGACAGAAATTCACGAAGATCCGTGCGCCGTTCTGAAGGGACGCCTGATTGCTCAGGTCGATACGAACCTTTTCCAGTTCTGGTCCGTGCTCTTCAGCGGAAAAAAGCGATAGCGGCAGGCACATCAAGATAAGTGCTACAAGCGTTCTATTCATTTCGCAGTCACCCTATCCGGCACCGGCTTAGTCGTGTCCCACTTGGAATACCACGGCATCAGCAGAAAAAAGGCGAAGTAAAGGACCGAGCACACCTGAGCAATCAGAAGATTCAGACCCTGTGGTTTTTGGGTGCCTAGATACCCTAGAACCACGAAACTTATCGCAAATAGTGTGAGCGCGATCTTGAACAGCGGTCCACGGTAGCGGATAGACTTGACCGGGGATCGATCAAGCCAAGGCAACAAAAAGAACATAACAATGGACAAACCCATGGCGATAACACCCCATAACTTGGCATCCACCCCGAACAACGGATAGGTTATCGCCCGCAAGATGGAATAAAACGGCGTGAAATACCACAGGGGTACGATGTCTTCGGGTGTACTTAGAATATTGGCCGGTACAAAATTATCCTTCTCCAGGAACCAACCGCCGAATTCCGGAGCAAAGAATATGATGCCAAAGAAAATGATGAGAAACGCTACCGCCCCCATGATGTCCTTTACCGTGTAATACGGGTGGAACGGGATGCCATCGCGAGGAATACCATTCTCGTCCTTATTATCCTTGATCTCGATCCCGTCTGGGTTGTTTGAACCGACTTTGTGAAGCGCCACAATATGGAGGAATACTAGTCCCAAAAGCAGTATCGGTAGCGCAATCACGTGGAAAGAAAAGAAACGGTTCAAAGTGGCGTCGGACACGACAAAGTCTCCGCGGATCCATTCCGCCAAACCTTCACCCACCCAAGGGATCGCACCAAACAACGAGATAATCACCTGTGCACCCCAATAGGACATATTGCCCCAGGGCAACAGATAGCCCATGAACGCTTCGGCCATTAAGGTCACATAAAGCAGCATACCAAGCAGCCACACCAACTCTCTGGGTTCGCGGTGCGAGCCATAAAGCAAGCCACGAAACATGTGGAGGTAGATGACCACAAAGAACAGCGAGGACCCGGTGGAGTGCATATAGCGCATCAGCCAGCCCCATGGGACATCCCGCATAATATACTCAACTGAGGCAAACGCCGTTTCCACATCGGGCTTGTAGTGCATGGTCAGAAAAATGCCGGTCACAATCTGAATGACTAGCGCTAAAAGGGCGAGGGAGCCGAAGAAATACCAGAAGTTAAAATTCTTCGGCGCGTAGTACTTTGCGAGGTGCTCTTCCCATGCCTTGATCAACGGAAAGCGATCGTCGATCCAGTCAACCAGTTTCGCCATCATGCCTCGCCCTCCTCTGGACCGAGACCTATCACGATACGGCTGTCGCTCAGATAGTGATAAGGCGGCACCACCATGTTGGTCGGGGCTGGCACACCCTTGTAGACCCTTCCTGCCAGGTCAAACTTGGAACCGTGACACGGACAGAAAAAGCCCCCCGGCCAGTCAGCCTCCAAACCCAGCACTGCGTCAGCGCCGCCGGCCAGCGCCGCTTTTGGCGAGCAACCCAAATGCGTACAGATTCCGATCAGCACTAACACATCGGTTTTAACCGAACGATGCTCATTGCGGGCGTATTCAGGCTGCTGAGGCACATCCGAGTTGGGGTCCGACAGGATACTATCTATAGCCCCCAGAGTGTCGAGCATTGAGGTGGTGCGGTTCAGGATCCAAACCGGCTTACCACGCCACTCCACAGTAAGCATCTGTCCCTGCTCAAGCTTGCTGATATCCACCTCAACGGGCGCGCCCGCGGCGCGGGCCCGGGCGCTCGGTGTCATACTGGCCACAAACGGCACCGCTGCCGCCACCGCGCCCACAAGCCCTACTCCAGTGGTTACGCCGGTGAGCAAACGGCGCCGCTTGAGGTCTACCCCATCATCTATCATCGGGTTCCCCTTATGAATTCGCCTGATTGTTTATCGCGAGTGCCCTTTTGGAAACGGGATACACACGAGTCCGGCCGAAACCTAACCGCCCTACGCGGCGTATCTTGCTGAGCGCCAGACCCCAACAAAGGGCGCGAGTATACCAGAATTCAAAAGCCCGAAACGTGGTGGATAACCTGCAATCTATAATGCGCACTACCCGCAACGAGAGCCGCAGTCCCGCCACACCGCTCGACGGTGTCAAAAGGCTGTTATCGCGAGTGACAGCCACAGTTTCTCGGAGGAATTCGAACCGATTAAGAAGCAAACCGGTAGAGCCAATGGCGCTGTGTATCGGCAACCAAACTTACTAGGTGAACCTTAACTCTCTTCCTGGGTGGAGAGCTCGCCTGCCTCAGAGGCATCGCTGGGGGCGCTCTTTGGCTTAACGGCTTTGGAGAAATACAACCCAAGCTCGAACAGGACCCATACCGGTATGGCCAGCATAGTCTGGGAGAATATGTCCGGCGGGGTAAGCAACATCCCGACCACAAACGCACCAACAATTATGTAAGGGCGCTTAGCGCCCAGGCTCTGCGGTGTGGTAACCCCCATTCTGACCAACAACACCGTTGCTACCGGCACCTCGAAGGCGATTCCAAAGGCGAAGAACAGCTTCAGCACGAAGCTCAAATACGCGTTGATATCGGTCATCACCGCCACGCCTTCCGGTGCGGTGCTAGTAAAGAAGGCAAAAATGATGGGAAAGACCGCAAAGTAAGCAAATGCGATGCCGGCATAAAACAACAAACTACTGGAGACCAACAACGGCACTACTAAGCGCTTCTCGTTGGCGTACAAGCCCGGCGCCACAAACGCCCAGATTTGGTATAGCAATATCGGCATGGCGACCGCCACAGCAAACGCGAAGGCAAATTTAAACGGCACAAAGAACGGCCCGTGGGGCTCAGTGGAAATCATGGTGTTGCCCTCTGGAAGAACCGCCATCAACGGTGAGGCCAGATATTCATAGAGGGTATTGGCGAAAGGTGCGGCCAGCAAAAATACCACCAGCACGGAGATTATCCCGCGCAGCAAGCGATCGCGCAGCTCCAACAGGTGTCCGACAAAGGAAGTTGTTGCGCTTGTCGGAGTGGGGTTATTCTGGTTTGACATCCTGAACGACGGCCGATTTTTCCGGCTTCGTTACGGCCTCGGACGGCGTGCCGGAGTTCTCGCTCACTGCATCCTGGTCGATTGACGTGGCGAGATCCGAACCCACTCGGGAAATATCATCGCGCGTTGCCTTAAGGTCGTCACCAATGTTGCGAATCTGGCGAAGCTCCTCCTGGTTTATCTCCCGATTGATATCGGCTTTGACGTCAGCCATCACACGCCGTGCACGGCCGATCCACAACCCCGCTGTACGCGCGACCTGAGGCAGGCGCTCTGGCCCCAATATGATAAGGGCCAGCACCGCGATCAGGCTGACTTCCCAGAATCCGATATCAATCAAGGCCTTAGTCCCTGCACTCTCCACTTTGCCGTGGAGGTGTTTTATCAGGCCTAAGCCTGGTCTTTATGGGCAGTAGTTACTTCGGTATCAATGACTTCGTCTGCTTTGTCCTCTAGCTGTTCGGCTGACTCTTGATCACCTTTACCTTCGCCACTTTCCTTAATTGCCTTGCGGAAACTCTTTACCGCACTACCCAGATCGCCCCCCATGGTGCGAAGTTTCTTGGTACCGAACAAAACCAGCACGATCACCAAGACAATAAGAAGCTGCCAAATACTAATACCACCAAGTCCCATATCAATACTCCTGCAATTAGCGACCCACTGCCGGTCGAGTGCGTCCAGCGGCAGAGTCTATCAATCCATCCCAGCTACCCTAGTGTCCGTAGAGCCGAACATCCACCAACAACGCACGCCAGTCTCACGACGGTGGTGTCCGCCCGGCCTTTTCCGCCAGTCCGGAAACGCCAAAACGGCGATCCAGTTCGGCGAGCACGTCATCAGGCCCCAGATTCAAATGGGATAACATAATTAGTGTATGAAACCACAGATCCGCGGTCTCATAAACCACTTGTTCGCAATTCCCCTGGTTGGCCGCCAATATGGTTTCGGTTGCCTCTTCATTGATCTTCTTCAAAATCGCTGGCAGACCATCTGCATGGAGCCTGGCCACATAGGACTCATCCGGATCCGCGGACTTACGCGATGCCAGCACCTGCGCTAACTCATTAAGTATCTCAGCCATAGATGCCCGAGGCCTGGGTCACTGCATGTCCCCATAAATCTCTTTGGGCGGTTTCACCACTGGGTCCACTTCGCGCCAACGGTCGTCTTCCAGCCTCCTGAAAAAACAACTCAATCTACCCGTATGACAGGCGATACCACCTTTTTGTTCGACTTCAAGGAGCACAGTATCGCCGTCGCAATCGAGCCGGATATGCCGCACCAACTGTTCATACCCCGATGTTTCGCCTTTACGCCACAGACGGCGACGCGAGCGCGACCAGTATGTCGCTTTTCCATCCCGGGCAGTGGCCAGCAAGGCATCACGGTTCATCCACGCCAGCATCAGAACCCTCCCCGTATCATGCTCCTGTGCAATCGTCGGAACTAGCCCTTCGGCAGTCCAATTTACCATTTCAAGCCATTTTTCAGCCATTATCTCGTACCCAACTGTCCAACGTCACAGTTACAAACGAACTTCTATGCCGGATCGCTCCATAAACTGCTTTGCCTGCCCCACGGTGAATTCGCCGTAGTGGAATATACTGGCTGCCAGCACCGCATCCGCATGTCCTTCGGTAACGCCTTGCACCAGGTGCTCTAGACGCCCCACCCCGCCGGACGCGATCACTGGGATAGTGACCGCATCGGCGATCGCTCGGGTCAGCCGAAGATCAAATCCATCGCGCGTGCCATCTCGATCCATGCTGGTGAGCAAGATCTCTCCCGCGCCATAGGCATTCATACGCATCGCCCACTCGACTGCATCGATACCGGTGGCTTGCCTGCCGCCGTGGGTGAAAACTTCCCATCGTGTGTCCTCCCTCACTGACACTTGCTTGGCGTCCATGGCCACCACAATACACTGGCTGCCGAACCGCTTCGCCGCCTCACGCACTGTTTCCGGCCGGCTCACTGCGGCCGTATTAATCGATACTTTGTCAGCCCCGGCGTTGAGCATTCTGCGAATGTCCTGCAACCCACGAATTCCGCCTCCCACCGTCAGTGGAATAAACACCTCGCCCGCCACGGCTTCAACCACGTGGCACATGGTATCTCTGTTGTCCGAGCTCGCGGTAATATCTAGAAACACGAGCTCGTCTGCACCCTCAGCATCATAGCGACGAGCAATCTCCACCGGGTCTCCAGCATCACGAATATCCACAAACCGCACCCCTTTGACAACGCGGCCGTCATCAACATCCAAACAGGGAATAACTCGCTTGGCCAATCCCATGCTGCTAGCTCCTCTTGAAAACGCAAGGATCAGACATTGCTTTTGTAGAAGAAGCAGGAATATCGAGTGCGCTAGGCGAACTTATCCGCGAGCTTCTGGCCTTCGACAAAATCCAGCGTACCCTCGTAAATGGCGCGACCTGTTATGGCACCCAGTATGCCCACATCAGCGACCTCACCAAGCCCGCGCACATCGTCCAGGTTACGAATTCCGCCAGCTGCGATGACCGGAATGCGTATGGTCTCGGCCAGTCGCACTGTGCCTTCGACGTTGACACCAGTCAACATACCATCACGATTGATATCGGTGTAAACGATAGCCTCCACGCCGTCGGCTTCGAACTGTTGTGCTAAATCAATCACATCATGATGTGATAACTTGGACCAGCCGTCGATAGCCAATTTACCGTCCTTGGCATCCAACCCAACGATGATATGCCCTGGAAACTCGACGCACAGGTCGCTGACAAAATGGGGGGCGTTCACCGCCTTGGTACCTAGTACCACGTACTGCACCCCAGCATTCAAATAAGCCTCGACTGCTTCTTCGTCGCGGATCCCGCCTCCTACCTGAATTGGCACATCGGGATGGTTCTCTACAATAGAATGAATGATGTCCGCATGTACTGGATTGCCACCTTTCGCGCCATCAAGATCTACAATGTGTAGCCGCCGAGCGCCGACGGTGACCCAACGTTCCGCCGCCGCCACAGGGTCATCCGAAAATACCGTAACTTCATCCGTTCGTCCCTGCTTGAGGCGGACACATTTTCCATCCTTTAGATCAATCGCTGGTATCAACAACATTGCTGCTTACTCGATCAGTATCCGAAACAATGTACTGTTTTGGCCAACGACCTTTTACTCGGTTACCGAGCTACGCCTCGCCACCCCAGGTTGTAAAATTCTTGAGTAAAGTCAATCCGACAGTTTGACTTTTTTCGGGATGAAACTGCACCGCGAATACGTTTTCCCTGCAACCGGCTGACGTGAAGGTCGTGCCATACTCGGTTGTTCCCGCAACCTCGCTGTCGTCTTGAGCATCCGCGCAATAACTGTGCACAAAATAAAATCTAGATCCTTGTTGTATCCCGTGCCATAACGGATGTGGTCGAATCTGATTGACGGTGTTCCACCCCATATGCGGTATCTTAAGTCTTATGCCGCCGGCGCTCTCCAAAAGTCCGTTGGACTGACCATTAAACGATTGTAAGTGACGCACCGTCCCCTTGAGCGCTCCTAAGCCCGCGATACCGCCGTCCTCCTCACTGTAAGCATACAAGGCTTCCAGCCCTAAGCAAATTCCAAGAAACGGCCTGTTCACTATGGCTTCCTCGATTGCCTGGCGTAGACCGGTACTTGCTAAGACTTGCATGCAATTCGCTATCGCGCCTTGCCCAGGAAACACTACACGATCAGCCCGTCGGACAGACTCCGGATTCGCGGTAACGTGGATTGACGCGCCGGTCGCCACATGCTCAAGTGCCTTGTGTACCGAACGTAGATTACCTGTACCGATATCGATAATCGCAATCTGAATCATGGGTGGAAACGAAAATCGAGACCCGGTTTTAAGAGGTTGTAATTGCGAGCGGCAGCTACAAGGTACCTTTAGTCGATGGAATTACACCATCGAGACGCGAGTCCCGCTCAAGCGCCATACGCAGTGCACGGCCAAACGCCTTGAATACTGTCTCCGCGATATGATGCGCATTGCGCCCACGAAGACTATCGATATGGAGTGTTACCTTGGCATGGTTAGAGAATCCGTGAAAGAACTCGTGAATCAAGTCCACGTCAAACTCACCTATACGTGCACGCGGGAAACTCACCTGATACTCCAGCAGAGGTCGCCCTGAAAAATCCACGACCGCTCGACTGAGAGCTTCATCCAGGGGCACGTAGGCATGCCCGTAGCGTCGTATCCCATGTTTTGACCCTACAGCCTGCGCCACGGCCTGACCCAGGGTTATGCCGACATCCTCGACAGTATGGTGCGCATCGATGTGAAGATCGCCAGCGGCGCTGACTTTGATGTCGATGACTCCATGTCGAGCGACCTGATCAAGCATGTGTTCGAGAAAAGGCACACCGGTGTGCAAGCTCGACTGGCCGACACCATCGAGATTCACCGACACGGCGATTTGAGTCTCTTGCGTATTGCGAACGACCTCCCCGATACGCTCCGGAGCGGTAGATATCAACTCTCGCGATGTCTTAGCATCGCCCACTTTACTACCCTCATTATGTAATGCTTAGCCATTTCTCGATTCATAGTAATCTACCGGCAACCAGCGTGACCAAGTAAAGCTTATTTCCCTTCACCGCTCAAGATCAGACTATCCCACGCAGAGTTGTGATAAATGCCTGAACGTCCTCAGGTCGACCTACCGTAACCCGCAAACAGTCTTGCAAAGCGCTACCCGGCTCATCGAGACATTTGATAAGAATCCCCGCCTTTTTCAGACCCTGAAAGACCGCCGACGCGTCGGGGATCCGAAACAAGACGAAATTTGTATGGCTCGGGAATACCTTGATTCCGGCAATGGTCGAGAGCTCGCGCACCAGCGACTGCCTTTGCTCACAAATGAGCTCGACCTGGCGGTTAAATACCTCGACTCGAGACAGTGCAAAATCCACACTAGCCTGGGTCAGGGCATTGATGTTGTAGGGCAGGCGCACTTTTTCTAGCTGTGACAGCCAGGCAGTGGGCCCGACCAAAAACCCCAGTCGCAACCCCGCCATGCCGAACTTCGATAAGCTGCGCATCACCACTACGTTGTCGTAGTCAGCAAGATCCGGGATAAAACTTTGGCCTGAGAACGGGTAGTAGGCCTCATCCAATACTACCAGTCCGTCCGTGGCACTAATGATTTCCTCTAGGTCAGAACGCTCGAACAGATTACCAGTTGGATTGTTGGGGTAAGCTAAAAATACTGCTGCAGGTTGACGCCGAACGATGGCATCACACATCTGCTCCACATTCAGGGTGAATTCGGCCCCCAGGGGGACATGGATGTACCCCAACCCGATGGTCGCAGCAATCACCTTGTACATCGAAAATGTAGGCTCCGGAGCAAGGACGCAGCAGTCAGTACCACCCACGGCCGTCTGAGTAATCTGTATCAGTTCATCAGAGCCATTGCCCAGCAATACCTGTGTGGCATCCGGTATACCCATAACTTGGCGCAGACGCTGTTTTACCGCTGTGGCGCGCGAATCTGGATAGAGATTGAGGTCTACCGAGCGTAACACCTCCATCCACTCCCGCCGCATGTCATCACCCCATGAGTACGGGCTCTCCATGGCATCGAGCTTGAGCATGCCATCGCACTGTGCAACCGTATAAGGTTGAGATGCCTGGATGCTGGGTCGAATCCAACGCCGCACTCGTGTGATGGGGTCAGTCACCCCAATGACTCGACGTTCCGGTTTGCTAGTGGCCATCTATCAATCTTTCATTGCATCCACGCGATACTCGGCGGATCGCGCATGGGCGGTTAACATCTCCGAGCGCGCCAACACCGATGCAGTCTTCCCAAGCTCACTCCCGCCCTGGGACGAACATATGATAACGCTTGATCGTTTCTGGAAATCATAGACGCCCAGCGGAGAGCTAAATCGCGCGGTGCCCGAGGTCGGTAAAACGTGACTAGGACCGGCACAGTAATCACCCAACGCCTCTGCGCTATACGGACCTAGGAATATCGCTCCGGCGTGTCGGATTTGAGCCATAAGCGAGGTCGGATCTGCCACCACCAGTTGCAGGTGCTCAGGTGCGATACGGTTGACCAGCTCCACCGCTTGCTGCAACGACTGCACTGCGATCAAAGCGCCATGCGCCTGGAGCGAGGCCGTGATGACCTCCCGTCGTTCCATCGTAGGAAGCAGTTCGTTAATGGCGCAGTCCACCGCCTCTAGCGCACTGTTATCTGTGGCTATCAAGATAGACTGAGCCAGCTCATCGTGCTCGGCCTGGGCAAGCAAGTCCATTGCCACCCACTGTGGGTCGGCGTTGCCGTCATAAACAACGACCACCTCGCTAGGACCAGCGATCATGTCGATCCCAACCTGACCGAACACCATTCGCTTTGCCATAGTGACGTAGATATTGCCAGGTCCGGCGATCTTATCGACCGCGGGGATGGTTTCAGTGCCATAGGCCATAGCGGCGATCGCCTGGGCACCACCTACCGTGAATACTCGACTAACTCCGGCGAGCTCCGCCGCGGCCAGAACAATGCCGCTGACCTCGCCTGCGGGCGCGGGAACCACCATGATAATCTGACCTACGCCGGCTACTTGTGCCGGAATAGCTGTCATCAACACCGTGGAGGGGTAGGCCGCTTTGCCCCCAGGCACATAAATTCCTACTCGCTCTAGCGCAGACACACGCTGCCCCAACACAGTGCCGTCCGGTTCAGTGTAGTCCCAAGATTGTTGCCCTTGACGCTCATGGTAACTGCGAATACGTGAGGCCGCATGGGTGAGCGCATTTCGCTGGGAAACTGGTAACTCGCTTAAGGAGTTTTTTTGCGCGCTGCGGGGTAGCTCAAGCCCACTACCGTTATCAACATCGTAACCATCGAAACGTCGTGTGTAATCCAATAGTGCCTGGTCGCCTTGTGCCCGCACTTTTTGAATGATTTCAGTCACTGCCTGGATTACGGATGAATCGCTGACATTGGCGCGCTCGAGCAAGGCATCAAAGGCATCATCAAATCCAGCGAGATTGGTGTCCAATTTACGGATCTCACACTTGCTCATCAATTTGCACCCTGAGCGATGGTCGTCACCATCTCCTTCAAACGACGCTTCATCTTGATAGATGCCTTGTTTGCTATCAAGCGCGCACTGATGTCTGCGATGTGCTCCACTTCAACCAGGCCGTTTGCTCGCATCGTATCTCCAGTATCCACCAGGTCCACAATTCGATCGGCTAACCCCGCAAGCGGTGCGAGTTCCATCGACCCGTGGAGCTTGATGATCTCTGTCTGAACGCCCTTGCGAGCAAAGTGTCGGCGAGTAGTATTCACATACTTGGTAGCGATGCGCAGTCGCACCCATGATTGCGGATTGTCTTGCCGCGCAAGGTTCCCAGGTTCTGCGACCACCATACGGCACTTCGCAACTTTTAGGTCCCCGAGCTCATACAGCGCGTCGTCGCGATGTTCCATCAAGACATCCTTGCCCACTATGCCTAAGTCCGCCGCCCCAAATTGAACATAGGTCGGCACATCGGCCGCGCGAATAAATATGAGCCTAATATCTGCAGCGGTCGATTGGATAATAAGCTTGCGGGTTGTATCCACATCTTCGTCGATCTCGATTCCCGCGCGAGCCAGCAGGGGCAACGTATCCGTAAGAATACGCCCTTTGGCGAGCGCAATGGTAATAGGGCGAGACATGCCGCTAGCCGGCGGCGGTAGCTTTTTGCTGTTCGAGTGTCTGAGTTTGCATCAGGTGGCCTGGAACGCGGCGAATCTGTGCACCGAGCTGCGCCAGTTTTTCTTCTATGCAATGGTAACCGCGGTCTATATGATAGATGCGGTCGATAACCGTATCAGCTTCGGCAACCAACCCCGCCAAGGCGAGACAGGCCGAGGCCCGAAGATCCGTCGCCATGACCGGCGCGCCGCGTAACTTTTCGACTCCACGTACCACGGCGGTATTGCCGCTCATCTCCACATTGGCCCCCATACGTTGCAACTCATGCACATGCATAAAGCGATTCTCGAACACCGTTTCAGTCACGGTGCCCGTGCCTTCTGATATGCAGTTCAGCATCAAGAACTGCGCCTGCATATCAGTGGGGAACGCTGGAAATGGCGACGTTCGAACATCCACGGAACGCGGGCGTTTACCTGCCATTGCAAGGCTGATCCAGTCATCGCCCACCTCGATGTCAGCGCCGGCTTCGCGGAGCTTTTCTAGCACCGCCTCTAACAAATGAGGATTCGCATCTCGCAACTTTACGTTTCCCCCGGTTGCCGCACCAGCCACCAAGAAAGTGCCGGTTTCGATACGATCTGGAATCACCCGGTGAGAGGTACCGTGTAGACGATCTACGCCTTCGATAGTGATCTCGTCGGTCCCCGCCCCTTTTATTTTCCCGCCCATGCCGATAAGGGCATTGGCTAGATCCACGACCTCTGGCTCCCGAGCCGCATTTTCAATGACTGTGGTCCCCTTAGCCAACGTCGCCGCCATCATCAAGTTTTCAGTGCCTGTGACGGAAATGAGATCCATGAAGATACGAGCGCCTTTTAACCGCGTCGCTTTGGCCTTGATATAGCCCTCATCAATGCAAACCTCGGCCCCCAAGGCCTGAAAGCCTTTGATATGTAGATTCACCGGACGTGAGCCAATAGCACATCCGCCGGGCATAGACACCTCAGCTTGCCCGAAGCGCGCCAATAATGGTCCCAGTACTAGAATTGACGCGCGCATAGTTTTCACAAGATCATAAGGGGCCCGTAGCATGGACACCTCACTCGCGTCGGCTTCGATTGCCATTTTTTCATCCACTTGCAACTTCACACCAAGCTGCCCCAACAATTCCATGGTCGTGGTGATGTCGTGCAAATGGGGAATGTTGCTGACCACAATTGGCTCGTCCGAAAGTAACGAAGCAATCAGCACTGGAAGCGCGGCATTCTTTGCGCCGGAGATGCGAATCTCACCGCTGAGCGTATTGCCACCAGTAACAATTAACTTATCCACTTTTAGTTGCCGTCGCTCCCCGCTTTTCGATGTGGGTGGGTCGCACTAGCAGTACTTGTTCTGCCCATTTGGGACACCACAATGACCTTGGCAGTTAGTCATTTGC
This sequence comes from Gammaproteobacteria bacterium, assembly GCA_029861795.1. The sequence continues at coordinate 30,652 of JAOTYS010000005.1, forward strand.
ACTGTCGATGAGGTTTTTCAGCTCGCCGGTCTGGTATAGCTCCGTTACGATATCGCTTCCCCCCACAAACTCAGCATTTACATAAAGCTGGGGAACAGTTGGCCAGTTGGAGTACTGTTTAATTCCCTCGCGAATCTCCTGGTCGGCCAGCACATCCACGGCGGCAAACTCCGCCCCACAGGCCTCCAACAACTGTACGCAACGCCCAGAAAACCCACACTGGGGAAAAGCAGGCGTGCCCTTCATAAAAAGAATAATCTTGTTCGCTTCGATGGATGCTTTGATCCGTTCCTGTACGCTCATATCAAACCTCGTGTAAATAGTTGTAAATTCAACCAAGTGGCACACAACCGACGCGTAGCTCCCTCATCACATAATAGAGCCGTGCTCTGCGCTCCATTGCTCCGGTGTAAGCGTGCGCATAGACAAAGCGTGAATCTCCGCCTTCATCTTGTCTCCTAGCGCTTGGTAGACCATCTGGTGCTGTTGCACCTTGCTCTTCCCGGCAAAACCAGGATAGACGATCACCGCACTGAAGTGCTGGCCGTCACCGTCGATTTCAACCTTAGAGCCTTGTAGACCGTGTTCGATCCATTCCCTAATGTCCTCAGGCTTAACCATACACACTCCCAATGTCCGTTGGATAACAGCATATCGTATTGACTTACGAGGTCAAAGCGCGCGGCGCACTGATCGAAGGTCCTCGCGGTGTCGAATTCAGTGGTTTGCCTGCAACAAGTGGTCCACACCATAAACCCGAATGAGGTCCTCGAGTTGCGTGGACATCGCCCGGAAGCGCAGGCGGCAGTTGCGTGCACGCGCCCGTCTCACCCATTCCACCAGCAATGCCACCCCGGCGCTGTCCACATCGTTCGCTGTCTTCAAATCGATAACCATATCACTATCGGTACGAAACACAGGCTGTGAACTGGAATACAGGGCGCTTACCGTTGAAGAATTAAGATCGCCGGTGAGAACGGTTGTCCCGTCTGCGCACTCCTCTAGTCGTGGCACCATCGTCTATTGCCCAATCTCCTTATTTCTCTCGGCAAGAGACTCGATAAGCGCGTTCAGGCCCTTGGTGCGCACCACTTGTGCATATGCGGATCGGTAGTTGGTAACAAGGCTTATTCCATCAATATTAATATCGAAAACCTTCCACGAGCCGTCATCGGATTTTCGCAAAGAATAATGCAAAGGCACATTTGGGCCACCGCCTGGCTGCAGCTCGGTTTTGACGACAACCTTGATATCATCCTCATTGAAGCGAACTGGCTTATAAACAATCTCTTGCCCTGTGTATCCGAGTAGCGCGGTGGCATAGGTTCTGACTAAGAGCGCCTTGAACTCATCCACGAACTGTTCTTGCTGGGATGCGCTCGCACCTCTCCAGTGTTTACCCAACACCAGGCGCGACATACGCTCAAAATCAAAATACGGCAACACCATGTCATTAACCAACGCGTATAACTTGCCGCCATCGCCCATATACTCCTCTCGATTACGTTCGAGCTCCGCTATTACTTTTTCTGTAGTTTCCCGTACCAGCTGATCAGGTGGTAAGTTCGGTAGCGATAGAGTCGCGGTACTCCACACGAGCAAGAACAAAAAAGTCGTGGCAACCTTTCTCATTCTGCACCTCCCCGGGCCTGACTGAACACGAGTTGGCCGATCAGTTGTTCTAAGATCACAGCGGATTGCGTCAATGTGATGCGGTCGCCCCCCTTTAGGTATACATCGTCACCGCCAGGTTCAAGTCCGACGTATTGGGCACCCAAAAGACCAGCGGTCAGAATCGCCGCACTGGTATCGGTCGGAAGATTGTCATAGTTCGAACCAATTGTGAGCTCAACCACCGCCGTATAGTCATCGCGGTCTATGTGAATGTCCGTCACCCT
>JAOTYS010000170.1 GCA_029861795.1 Gammaproteobacteria bacterium
GACTGCTCTAATGTTAAATCTATCGAGCATCGTCGACGGATGTCGCTTTTACTCTGAAAGATACAGAGTCGAAAGAACATGTAGAGAATGAAGTTGCATTGCACGAGGACGGTTCCTAAGGAAGACACATTACTTGGTTCCATATATTCTATCGCCAGCGTCGCCAAGGCCGGGCACTATGTAGCCATGGTCGTTGAGGTGATCGTCAACTGCTGCCGTATATAGTTCGACATCCGGATGTGCTTCGTTGAATGCCTTGATTCCTTCAGGTGCAGCTAGGACACAAACGAATTTTAGACGTTTGGCTCCGCCTTCTTTGAGTCTATGCACCGCAGCGACGGCAGAATTTGCCGTCGCAAGCATGGGATCGACTACGATCACCAGTCGATCGCTGATGTCATGGGGCACTTTGTAATAGTACTCGACCGCTACTAAGGAATCTGGATCGCGATACAACCCAATATGTCCCACCCGGGCAGAAGGCAATAGATCCAACATCCCGTCCAGCAGACCGTTGCCAGCGCGCAGGATAGATACGAAGCATAACTTTTTTCCCGCAAGCACAGGTGCTTCCATGGAGGCGAGCGGCGTTTCGATTTCTCTTGTAGTTAAGGGCAAATCTCGGGTCACTTCGTAGGCGAGTAACAGTGCGATCTCACGCAATAGTTGTCGGAAAGCTGAGGTCGTTTCTTCTTTGCGGCGCATTAACGTCAGCTTGTGTTGCACTAGAGGATGGTCAGCAACATGTACATTAAGTGTCATGAGGGTATCCCGTACTTCTTGTTAACAATGTTTAACTTCGTGGGTTGCATCAGAATACCGTTCCATCGCTCTGCAGTCTAATTGGTGGGCCGCCGTCCGCGCGGCGTTCGAGCGCGATGCGTCTTCCCGCGCTCCAGGTTCCGCCTTCAAGCACCTTGACGAGCGGCAATTGCTCTTGATCGAGCTTTAGGGACGTGCGTACCCGCTGGGCAACCCGGTCAAGCAGGGCGACCGTGAGTGCCCGCCACTCCACCACCGCTTCAGACTCTACTCGCTGTGGCTCGCGCACTATCTGTTCATATCGGGGTTGCAGCACATCCATATCAATAAATAGCCCGCCGTTGCGATATTCGGGCAGGCCGGTGAGCGCCTCGAGCTCGGTGATGACCAATCCGGTTTGTTGTAACGGCTCAACCAGCGAATAAGTCAGCCACTGAGATAGTTTATGAAACGGAACCAGACCGCTAGTAGGGTCCTCGGTGACGATGACGGGGTGATGCCAGACATCGCCGAGTGGTTTACCTTTAATCACAGTTCCGACAGGCCAGATAGTGGAAAACGCATGCAACAGCTCATGGAGGATCGCCGCTGCTGGTAACTGGCCATTCATCGCGCGTTTGGCCAGCACATCGAATAGGTTTCCAATCCGCGGTGCATTGTTTCCAAAACGCTGAGGCTGAGATTGCAATGCCTCGGCCAAGCGATTTAGCAAGCTCACGCGCCCGGCCAAACCGATCAACTCATTATCTTGAGTCACTTGGAAGGCCTGAGCCAAGTCCTGTTGGGTGAGCCGGCGTAAGGCCAGCGCGTCCGCTCGGCACGGTGCATTCAGATCGGAAGAAAAGGCACCGGAGACGAATGCATGAAAGCTTGCGATTGCGAGACCCTCGGAGCGCTGATAAACGTTACCGCTTTCGGGTTCAGCATATCGCCATGTGTCGCCCGCGCCCGCATCAAGCAGCACGCTGGTTACGGCAAGATCTATACTGATTCGTGCGGTTTCTTCAGGTGAAAGTTCTTTATGCGCCTGCAGAAATTTCCGCCAGCGGTCTATGCCACCTGAGCTGAAGTGGCGCCACCGGCTGTGGTACGGGATCTTTAGGTCGGGGTAATTAGTGCGGGTTGTAGCGATTACAAAGTCCGCCACGTCGTCGAGCCTGTTCGCTTTCAACGCAAAGTGTTCCAGCGCATCAGATTCGGCGGCGCGATAAATGACTTCGCAGCGCTCGCGAATCGCCTCGGGCTCTAAAAGCCAAGACAGGTCTCTCACGTCAGATGAGTTTAACGGTTACCGACGATGAGCGTACCAGCCCGTTGGTAACTGGTACTGCGATTTGCTGTTACTCGCCGGACAAGCGGATAGTTAGTAATCGGTAAGGTCACGGCCGAGAGTCGCGGCAAGCTCGTCCTCTTGAGGGGTGGCTCCGTCGCTGAAATAACCGGCCGCTTTTTTGGCTTCCATTTCCACCCGCGCATCTTCGGGAATAAGCTCGTCGGGAATCGGCACGCGCTCCCCGATCTCGATGTCTTGACGCACCAGCGCGTCATATTTCATGTTGCTCATGGAAACAAAGCGGTCGATGCGGGTTACCCCCAGCCAGTGCAACGCGTCCGGCATCAGCTCTTGGAAGCGCACGTCTTGGACACCGGCTACACATTCGGTACGCTCAAAATAAGCCCCAGCACTATCACCGCCTTGCTGACGTTTGCGTGCGTTATACACCAGGAACTTGGTTACCTCACCAAGGGCGCGACCTTCCTTGCGGTTATATACGATCACACCAGCGCCGCCTTGTTGTGCAGTTTGTACACAACTCTCGATGCCGTGAATTAAATAAGGCCGGCAAGTGCAGATGTCGGAGCCAAAAACATCGGAGCCATTGCATTCATCGTGCACACGGCAGGCGAGTTCACGGCTGGCATCCGTAATCGCGGCAACTTCCCCGAAGATATAAATAGTGATGCCACCGATGGGTGGCAAGAAAATCTTGAGATCAGATCGAGTCACCAACTCTGAGAACATGCCACCGGTCTGTTCAAACAGGTTGCGGCGTAGTGCCGATTCCTCGACACCACAGCGTCTGGCGATTCCAGGTAAATACCAAACGGGCTCGACGGCTATTTTGGTGACATTGGCTTCCCCACTGTGAAGCAGGATCTGACCGTCAGGTACTAGGCGCCCAGTGCGGATGGCCTCGCCCATTTCAGGGATAGTGAGCCGCGCATTGGTTACGGCGATAGTCGGTCGAATATCCAGTCCGCTTTCGATCTGATCGGCAAATAGCTCGCTTACAGCGTGGCCATACGGATCCAAAGACACTATCTTGTCTGGATCTGACCACTGGGGAAATGGACCTATCTTTTCCGCGGGTGAGGTATTAGTCAAATCCGGCCTGTGCAGGGGACACAGGCTGCCAGATGCGACCGCTAGTGCTCGATACAGGGCGTAGGATCCCGAGTGTGCGCCGATGGCGTTACGCGGGCCCGTTGCAGCAAGAGTACCCACCACGGGTCCACGTTGCGTCGGGTTCGCGGCACCCCATTGGATCGGAACGGGCTTGCTGCCACCCGTTGGATGGGATGTCAAAACGATATGCTTCTGGCTACGCACCGACTCACTCATGTGAAACCCCCCAGGCCCTTTGTCTTTGGGGCCCATTGCTTCCGAAGCCCTGGCCTTTGTGGGTTTTTGGCCTGTTAAACGCGAAAGTTTAGGTCAAAGTCGAGCTAATACTCAAACCTTAATTTCATCGCGGAGGCCCATATTGGTCGATTCGCTGCATCGCAGCATTGGTTTTAATCTCCGCAATGAGGTTGGCCTAGCTTGTCGGCGGGACATAGGCCTGATGATGTCCACATAAATTTACCGATTTCGAGCTTCAGTGCTTCAAGCTCGCGCTATTGTATTCGTACGCGAAATTCGGTGCCTGGTTGGGTCTTGAAGTACAAGGTCACTACCGACCCGACGAATTCTTCACTGATGAGACTGCACCGGATCTGTTTTGCAGACTGTCTCGTAGCGCAAATAGCACAACCAGGTCCGCGATGATGACGATGTCGATCTGTTCGTCCGACTTGATTTCACGATCCGGAGTAAGGGCGGCCGCGAGCGGTCCGAGTTCGGTGTCGATGTGTCTAGGCCTGACCTGATGTCAGCAACGTTATCTGGAATGATGTCATTGGTGCCCACAACTCCGGCCACGAAGCGACTTGAAGGGCTGCGATAGACGCTGTACGGCAGCGACATCGACAAAGGGGTTTCCAGCTTATCGAATACGACGATAAATTGGCTCATGAATCAAATCGTTCCGATATCAGTGGGATGTGCGACAGCAAGGGATGCCATTGGAGAATCTGCCCGCCTCACGTTGTTGGCGCCTTTAACGATTTCTCCTATATACTGTCCTCGTTAGTTAATCGTTTCCATCCAAAGCTAACACTGAGTTTGTGCTGCATCACCAGAGGAGAAAATTCAATGAAGATTCGAAAACTTGTGTGGATGGTGCCGTTGTTGAGCGCGATTGCAGCGTTTGTTATCAATAGTGCAATGGCGCAGGAGAAGCTCCGAGTGGCTGCCGTGTTCGAGACACCGATTGAGGAGCCATGGGTTAACCAAATTCATGTTGCGATCAAGCAGGCGGAAGAAGAACTGGGCCTGGAATATACCTGGTCAGAAAGTGTCAAGTCAGCCGATTTCGCCCGTGTCATGCGTGAATATGCCGAGGACGGTTATGACCTCATCATGGGCGATGCTTTCGGAGCGGAACGGATTGCGCGCCGGGTGGCAAAGGCTTATCCCGAAACTGCTTTTACGTTTGGTTCTGGCATCGGTCCGGCAGAGCCTAACTTTGCTGTATTCGATAATTGGATTCAGGAGCCTGCTTACCTGGCAGGTATGATTGCCGGTAAGCTAACTAAGAACAACGTGATCGGTGCCGTGGCGGCGATGACCATCCCAGAGGTTAATCGTCTGTGTAACGCATTCTGTGCAGGCGCCAAGGAAGTGAATCCTGAGGCCAAATGCAAGTTCTCTTTTATCGGTTCTTTCTTTGATCCGCCGAAGGCAAAGGAGGCGGCCTTGGCGCAGATTGAACAAGGCGTGGATGTGATTTATGCCGAGCGATTTGGGGTGATTGAGGCTGCGGCTGAAAAAGGGATCGCAGCGATTGGCAATATGTCAGATCAGTCGCAGCTGGGACCGGACACGGTAGTCACCAGCGTTATATGGGACATGTGGCCAACGGTCAAACAGGTCTTGGCCCAGGTCAAAGCCGGCGTGTTTACGTCGCAGGATTTCGGTCAGTTCTCGTTCATGGGTAAGGGTGGTTCTTATCTCGCCCCATATCACGCGTGGGAAGACAAGTTACCGGCCGAAACCAAGGAACTGGTTGCGGCCCGGCAACAGGAGATTCTGGATGGTACCTTTCGCGTCCCAATCGACGAGAGCAATCCCACGTCTGAGTAATCGGCTACGCGTTCCGGGCTGACGCCACGACCAACAGGCGTACCGGCACTTAATCAACCGGTCCCAACATCGGCCCAATTCCGGGCGGTGTAGCGGCTATTTTTCTGAATACGCTTGCGCTTAAGCCCGCGACACATTATGAGCTCATCGATCCCCTTGCTTGAAATGCGCGGTATTGAGAAGCGTTTCGGTGACGTCTGTGCCAACAAGTCAGTCGACTTGACGCTCCACAGTGGCGAGGTCCTCGGTCTTCTCGGTGAAAATGGCGCAGGCAAGACGACCCTCATGAATGTGCTCTTTGGCATGTATAGCGCCGACGCTGGAACGGTGCGTGTCGCTGGTAGTGCGGTCAGTATCGACTGTCCAGCAGACGCGATAGCGGCGGGCGTGGGCATGGTCCACCAACATTTCCATCTCGTGCTGCGGCACACAGTGCTTGAGAATCTGTTGGTGGGGCAACCGAGTCTGCACGGGCGTTTGAATAAGGCAAATGTTAGAAGACGCCTCGATGAGATCGGTGAGCGCTATGGTTTAACGCTCCCCGCTGAAAGTGTTGCTGGCGAACTCAGCGTCGGGGAACAACAGCGACTCGAGATAGTTAAGGCGTTGTTTCGCGGCGCTCGCGTTTTGATCCTTGACGAACCCACTTCAGTTTTGACGCCGCAGCAAACTGAGGGGCTGTTTGAGGCGATGCGTGCGATGGCGAAAGAGGGCGTCGGTATCATCTTCATCAGTCATAAGCTCGGAGAAGTTCTGGATATTACAGACCGATTGACAATTATGCGCCGTGGGGAAGTGGTCGCGACCCTGGACAATGATGGAGCGTTATCAAGGCGGCAGCTGGCTGAATTGATGTGTGGCCACGAGCTTGAACCGCCGCGAAAGGCGAGCGCACAAAAAGGCGCGGTACTGCTCGAGCTCAAGTCTGTCGGCCTGCGAGGGCACACGGGTGTTAGAGAGCGTCTTGCCGATGTCTCTTTGGCAGTTCGGGGAGGGGAGATCGTCGGCATGGCCGGTGTCTCAGGGAATGGGCAGAAGGAGCTTGCGGAGGTGATCGCGGGGGTCATCCGACCCGAGCGCGGCCAAGTCGAGATCAATGGTTACGCTGTTCGCAATGCGAACCCGCGTATGATGCGGCGTCTGGGATTGGCTTATATCCCTGAAGATCGAATTGGGGCCGGTTTGCTTCCGTCTCTATCACTAAGCGACAGCATGATGCTGCCGCGCTTTAATCAGCACCCATTTAGCCGATTTGGGTGGCTCAATAGAACAGCCATTCAAGATTTTGTTCGCGAACAAGTAAAACAGTATGGCATCCGCGTTTCCCGCCACGACGTGAGGACGGGAACCCTCTCAGGGGGTAACTTGCAGAAGGCGTTGCTCGCCAGGGAACTCGCGTTTCATCCCCTTGTGGTTGTGGCTGCACAGCCCACCCGGGGACTGGATGTAGGAGCTGTGGAGTTTGTCCATAGCCGGTTCCTTGAGCTCCGCAGCCAAGGCCGGGCAGTATTGCTGATTAGTGAGGATCTCGAAGAACTTTTCGCCTTGTCTGATCGCATCCTAGTTTTGTACGCGGGGCGCGTTGTGGGCAATCTGTGTACCAACGGGACCAGTGTATCCGAGGTGGGCCTTCTGATGACTGGCAGCGCGGCCGAGGCGGTTTGAATGCGTCTGCAACTGGAGTTGAGGCCAAGCACCCCCACATGGTTCAACGTGGTGTTGCCGACAGCGGCAATTCTGGTCACCTTGGTGTTCTGCAGTGCCCTGATCATGGCAGCTGGTGCAGACATTGTCTCGTCGTACAAGGCCATGATCGTAGGAGCCTTTGGTGGCCGATTTAACTTGGTCGAAACAATGGTCAAGGCGGCGCCTCTCATATTTACTGGCCTCGCTGTCGCCGTCGCGTTTCGCGCGAAGTTCTGGAACATCGGCGCTGAAGGCCAACTTCTCGCAGGCGCTATGGCAGCGGCGTTCATCGGTGCTCGCGAAGGCCTGCCTACGTGGTCGCTCGCGCCTTTGATGATCCTTGGGGGTGCTGTCGCGGGAGCCCTGTGGGCTAGTGTGCCGGCCGTGCTAAAAATAAGGTACAAAGTCGACGACGTGGTCGCGACACTGATGCTCAATTTTGTAATGTTCTATTTAATGATGGCCTTGCTGGCCGGGCCGTGGAAGGATCCTTTGAGTGGATATCCGGATTCCCCGGACATTCGGACTGCAGCTGAATTTCGGATCCTGTGGGAACCGACCCGGTTGCATCTGGGGGTGCTGCTAGCGGTCGTCACAGCAATCATCATCTGGGTAGTTATGAATCGCACCACGCTGGGCTTCGCTATTCGTGCTGTGGGCGAGAACGCACGGGCAGCAGGTCACGCCGGTCTTTCGGTTGGCAGGGTCGTACTCTACACGGCTATTCTATCTGGTGCCTTGGCTGGGCTAGCAGGTGTTGGAGAGGTGGCGGGCCTTCATTTCCAGGTGATGGCGTCACTTTCACCAGGGTATGGTTATAGCGGAATCGTGATTGCGATGTTGGCCCGATTGAATCCACTGGGCGTAGTTCCTGCAGCCTTGTTCTTTGCTATGGTCGCGACCGGCGCGGAAACCATGTCGCGCAAAACCGGAGTGCCGGTATTTTTGGCCGATGTCATCCAAGGGTCATCTCTAATCTTCATGTTGGTGGCGCTGCTCTTTACCACTTACCGCGTTCGCGTCAGACGTCATGCTAGTGTTTGAAGTCAGTTATGAGTGAGATACTTGATCAGGTTCTTCAGGTAGGTTTCTTTGCTGCCACTATTCGAATTGCTGCCCCGCTGTTGCTTGCAACCCTTGGAGAGATGTTCAGCGAGCGAGCCGGTGTGCTCAACCTCGGGATCGAGGGCATTATGCTGCTGGGAGCCATGGTGGGGTTCTCTGCGGCATTCTTCTCAGGAAATTTGTGGCTCGGTCTCGTGGCTGCCGCGGCGACAGGCCTCATGCTCGGTGCCCTTATGGGTTTTTTGACAGTGACACTGGGTCTCAGTCAGCACGTTTCGGGGCTCGGGGTTACGCTTTTCACCAGTGGCTTGGCATTCTACAGCTATCGCCTGATATTCGGTCAGCCGTCTCAGCCGCCAAACGTCTTAGCATTCGAGACTGTGCCGCTACCGGTTTTTGCGGACATACCTTATGTTGGGTCGGTTCTGTTTGACCATTTTTTGCTGGTCTATTTTGCTTTTCTCTTGGTCCCTGTTTCTTATTTTCTTCTGTATCGCACGCCCTGGGGCCTCAATCTGCGCACTGCGGGGGAGAGCCCCAACGCAGCCGCATCGGCCGGGGTGAGTGTTATCCGGAAACGCTATCAGGGATTACTGATTTCCGGGGCCCTGTTCGGAGTAGCCGGTGCTTATTTTTCGCTGGCGCAATTCAATGCATTCACTTTCGGCCTCATTTCTGGACGTGGATGGGTATGCATCGCGCTCGTCGTGCTCGGCAGTTGGTCGCCGTGGCGCTGCGCTTTCGCCGCGCTGCTTTTTGGAATGGTGGACGCATTGCAGTTAAGGTTGCAGTCTAGTGGCGCAATTGATATTCCATACCAGTTCTTCTTGATGCTGCCTTTCCTTATTACAGTGGTCGCAATGGCCTGTGTCGCTCGCAGTGCCCGCGCGCCCGCAGCATTACTTGTGCCCTATA
>JAOTYS010000171.1 GCA_029861795.1 Gammaproteobacteria bacterium
TAACGCATGCAATCGTGCGTCGAAAGCCGCATCGGTGCCACGTAGCGCATCTGTAGACATCGCCGCTATTAGATCGGCGACGCGTACAAGACGTTGCCCTGCGAGGACCGCTAGTGCCAGTAACGCTGTCATTGCCTGCGTTCCGTTGATTAAGGCAAGACCTTCTTTGGCTTGCAGCACCAGTGGTTCGAGCCCAAGCCGTCGCAGTGCGTCTGCAGCGGCAAGTTCTTTACCCACCGCCCTTACCTTACCTTTGCCGATCAAAGCTAGCGCAAGATGTGCCAACGGAGCCAGGTCACCGCTGGCACCTACCGATCCTCGGCTGGGGACGATGGGAAGTACGTCGGCATTTAGCAGTTTAAGCAGATGGTCGATAACCACTGGGCGCACGCCAGAATTGCCTCTGGCCAGCGTATTTGCGCGAAGCAGCAGCATGCCACGCACCACCGGGTCGTCTAGCGGTTTGCCAACACCGCTACAGTGACTGAGGACCAGGCGCTCCTGTAAAGCGCGAACACGGTCGACATCGATGCGGACACTGGCCAAGTCGCCAAAGCCGGTGTTGACCCCATAGATCGGCTGTCCCTTCATTACACTGTCGTCAACCACCTTGCGTGCCGCTTGCACTCGCTGGCGTGCCGCAGCACTAAGGCTACACCGACTTCTGTCGTGCACCACCGATAGAAAATGATCTAGTGTCAGTGATTCTCCGTCGATTTCGATATCTTTGTCGTTCATCGCTACTGAATTGGGGCAGTCCAGTTACGGCTGGAAAGCCAGGATGATACCCGATGGGGCCACACGGAAAGTGGCGGTAAGGCAATGACCCTGTTATGGGTAAAGTAATAGGAATGATTCGTATTTACATTCGTGATCGGAGAAGATATAGTGTTAATCACCAAACAGTCAGAGCCTTCCTTCAAATGCCAATCACAGTGCTTTCCAACTCTCGGCCGAAGATTCGACACATTGCCGATCTTTCTCCCCCAGCGCGATTGGTCTTGGTTACTCTGAGGCAGCGGCACCAGGGCCGCTCGTGTTGGCCTGCATTGTGTGGGGTCTATTTTGGCGCTTGTGGCATCAGTGGGGTCGAGGATGCCCTATTGGGATTTGAGGGGGTGATTGATGTGTTACTGAGCCAGGCCAAGCCTTTGCTCCGACCCCTGAATGCCCGCACGGTGGCGCCTGCAGAGCACATGGTCTTGGATCTCATTGCCGCGTTGCAGGAAGATCAGTCTGATAAGGCCTTCGCCCTTGCACATCGACTTGTGCCAGCGTATGCGGTCGAGCAGTTAGTGGTCCAGGCAAAGCTTTTTGCAACGGCGCTGCGACGTAGTGACCAAATATTAAGGCGAAGAAACGATACAAAAGATGACCGGTCTTGCGTGTCCGCAGAGCCTGGCACGTTCAGGGAATTAGTTACTGGATTCTAACGAACGTAGATCGATGTGATAGTAGATGCAATCCTTGGGCTCTAGATCGTCGTCATACTCGTTTTTGAGATACTGCACTTGATAGGCGCCGAGCCGTTGATTGATATGCCACATGTGCTGGGCTAGTCCCACCCGGTTGCGACCCGCCAAGTCCACGTAACCAAGCTCCCGGGCGTAATGGAGCTGGGCCGACTTGAGCTTTGTCGCAACCCCTTGAGCACGAAAAGCAGGATTCACTGTGAGATCCGCGGCATAGACGGTGTTCTCTTTGCCCCAGCTGGGATCACTCTGGGTGCCACCGACCTGAGGGAAACTCTCCAGCGCTGCGCCAAAACAAAAGCCCATAACCTGCTCATTTGCCAGAGCCACTAAGCACACGCTTCGCGGCCTTGCCACAATCTCCGCAAGAAACGTACGGGAGTCACGCCGGATCGGCTCGTAGGATTCCACCTCGATCTGCATGATGGCCTCTGCGTAGCAGACCCAGGTTCGTGGATCCAGGGCTTGTATCTCGATCGAAATCGTCATGTGTTTGAGGGGGAATCTGAAAAAGTGCGCGGTTCGTTAGCGTAGTGGTTTATAATCACACGACACCTCAAGAAATAAAAGCAACAAAAAAATTCAATCCGTGGATGGTCCTCATCCGCACTCCTTAAGCATTACGGGACTCCAACAATGAAAAAATCCTTGTGTCATTGATGACCTTATTTGTCGTAGCCTGTGGTGGTAGCAGTAGTAGAGGCGGCGGTCCTCAGACTGTCGACTTTGCCTCGGTGGCCGGACAGTCTTTTTGCACGCTCACGATAACCGCGTCTGGGGCAGGGCAGACCATAACGGAATCGGCTGATGTGGTGGTAATAGTCAACGCGGACGGCAGCTTTAGTATCAGCGATTCAGACGGTGCCCTGATCGTTGGCAATCTTAGTGGGAATCCATTTGTTTCCAATGGTAGGGCCTCGGACATCATCGACCCTAGTTGCTCTGGATCGATCACCCTTACCGGAAACATATCAAGCGACACGATATCGGGTACGTTTAGTGGTTCGGGGGTCAGTTGCCTCGGAGCGCCGGGTAGTCTTGAGGGTACGCTCAACGCGAAAAGATCAATGTGACCAATCGAGGGTGCAGATTTGCTAGCTATCACAAACAAGCAAGTGACCGCCGCAAGCGGTCCAAAGCCTGAAATGTTATTGTGGTGGTGAAGTAGTTCTCTCATATCGTTCGGTCCACATGGCTTGAATCGATAAGCACTGAAGTGGTGTTCAATGCCCGGTTCCCGGCGTAGTTTCATAACCCTGGTCGTTGGTTTAGCCGCAGTGGGTGGCGCGGTGGTTGCCATACAGTTGTTCGTAAACGCCCGCTGGCATCGGATGGCATATGACTTGGAGAACCAATACGGCGTTCACATTGAGTTCGACAACTTCGAGTTTCCACTACCTTGGCGCGCACAAGGTGCTGTCGCGAAGCCAAGTTTGGCGATGTTCCGTCCAGGTGTTCTTAATAGTTTGGCCGTCGATCTCAGTCACTATCCGCCGGAGTTTCTCCGCGAGCACGTTTCTACAATCTATGTCTTTCGTCACTTGAGCATCGCCGGCCAGCCCTACGGCGGGGCAACGGATACTGGTAAGTCCGCGATATACATTCATCAGGATTGGCTTGGCGACGTTGGTGCCTATCGTGACGCTATGGGACTCCACCACGAGCTCAGCAGCTTGTTATTGCAAAGCCCCCAAGCGACGGCGCTGCGACAGCGCTGGGACGGGATCAACCCGGAAGGGTTTAGCTACCGGTTTGGAGTTTCGTCCTGGCGAAACATCGCAGCAGGGGCTACAGATCTTATCGGTAGTCCTTCCTCCTACGAGGTCGGGTTTCTGTGTGGCTATGGTCAGACGTCTTGGGAGGATGACATCAACACCTATGCGCAATATCTGATCGCAAAGCCCAGGCTCAGTGAGAGACTGGCTGACAAATATCCGCGTGTCGGCGCCAAGCTAAATATGTTAAGAGATTTTTATCGCGATATGGGTTATGTCAGTAGAATGAAAAGCCGCGATGCTTCTGCAATGCCTGGCAACATTCGATTAAGCAAGTATTTTTAAGCTCCTGATGATCACCGACACTGATTGCACTCCGCGAGTGACTTATCCCGAGCGGCGCAGCGGTTTGAGACTCAATCGCTCAGAACATTGCTTTAGTTTGGTCGACCAAATCGGCGCGCAGAAGATGAAACTCAATCAGTCTGCGGCGCTGATCTGGGAACTTTGCGATGGTGAGCGGTCGGTCAGCGAAATTACTATGTCGTTGTCGAATATTTACGAGGTGCCCTTGGCAAAAATGCTGGATGACGTCGTCGCCACGCTGGGTGCCTTTGACGCATCCGATGCTATGCGCTACCGGCTTCGGCAATATGTATGGCGAAGTAGCAGCGAAAGTAGCCGCATTCAGTATCTGCGAATCTCCGACGGGATGTTGGGCCTACTCGAACAGTTTCGTGCTCTGGTGTTCGATGGCCTGCGGGTGGAACGTGTCACGGCCTCAGACATTGATCTAGGGCGCGCTGGCCTTGAGCGCGCGAAAGCCAACAGTGTCAGCCAATCAACTCAACCGAAATCCGGCGTTCTTAAGTTCAATCATTTATACGATCATCCGAAGTACTCTGTCCTACTGGCACGAATCGAGGCCGGTGTACGCGAGATTGTGACGGATATTGAGACCACGCTGACCGTTAGTCTTTGCGCTGCCTACCAACCAGGAGGCCGCATGGGATGGCATACCAATGATGACAATCCGGGCAGGCGCGTCTATTGCACTTGGGCTGAAACGGATCGAAGCAACTTTTTCCGTTATGAAGATCCCGACAACAACGCGATTAATACTGACTGGGAGTCCAGGGGTTGGACGATCAAGACATTCTATCTGCCGCCTAAACCGGATCAGCTATGGCATTGCATTCAGGCCAATAGCTTACGTCTTGCAATCGGATTCGCGGAGGCACAATTTACCCGCGTAAACCGTCTGCCTGCCGTGGCTACCAATGTAGCTTGATGCTAAGATACGTATGTATAACAAATATAAGAGGACTTTATGAGCGACTCCAACCAGCACAACCAACAACGTCGCGATGCCTTAAAGAAACTCATCACCGGTTCCAGCGCAATCGGCGCGGCGGCTGTGATGCCGGATAAATGGGCCAAGCCTGTGGTGGACGCTGTGCTGCTGCCTGCTCACGCTCAGACTTCGCCCCGGGTTCCAACAAGTTTTGCCGGACCGGTTGCTGGACCAGGCCCGAGCCCAGCGGGTCGTCTGCTAGACCAGCTGATTCCGCCTGCTCAGGCTGGGAACGGTTTCCCATCAGACACGTTATGTGTCGACACCAGTACGGGTGAGGCGCTACTAATTCGTGACTCCGGCGACCTCACGGAAATCTTGGAAGGCACTGGAGCCGCGGTCGGTGGCGGCGCAGTGACGTTAACGGACATTTGTATTGATGGCGGCAGCAGTGTCAATTTGCGATTGACCAGTGTCAGCGCTACCGGTCTTAACTTTGTCCTAGATATGGTACCTGGCACACTGCCACCCGGTGCGTGGACTAATCCTGGATGCAACGCGAACGGGGTGATACAAATCGGATGAATAGTTTAGCGAACGTGGTTTGGTGTTGGTCTGATCGGATAGGCGAAACGAGATCGTTACCAATCTCGAGTCAAGTCGCTTACACCCGCACTCAGTTTTCTGGCTGTTAGCCCGCAAAGCGGTCGGCGGCGTTAAACAGGGCATCGTCCCGAGCATATTTCGGCTAATCCGGTGCGACCTGGTGCCGCACCGGATATTTAGGGTATCAGGCCGACTTCATCAATCGATCCACTACTGCGGGGATTTCGTGGCGCTCAAGACCGATGTCGGTTAGCTGCCAGTTGCTGAGACTGGCCAGTTCGCCGATTGCGCCGTTGCGCTGAGATCTGCGTTTGATGGCGACCATCAAGGTTCGCAGAAAACCGAATGGATTGTCCCCCGCGGGGCGGCTACCTAGCTCGGTCTGAACCGGATCCAGCGCCACCAAGTTTGCCAAGATTTTGGCTCTGTCGTTTGAAATTACGTTTTCCATGCCGATACTCCTTCAAATAAGGCTTAAGCAATCAGGTTAAGAGTTAGCGTTAGCAGTAGCACTGCACCGACGTACGCGGCACCTACTTTGGTAGCCATATCGATCATCATTTTCTCTATCCTTCGAATATCAATTTGATTGTGCAACGCACCATGAGTATGATGTGTAACATAGACGCGAATTAGACTGAATTCAAAAGAAATATTCTCATCCCAATCATGAGTGTTCATTCATATATAAGAATATGAGCGTTCGGCTGCCCCCAATCGCTGCTTTGCGGGCACTAGAGGCGGCGGCGCGTCACCTCAGCTATACCCGGGCCGCGGATGAGCTGCACATTACCCAGAGTGCTGTGAGTCATCAGATTCGCCACCTGGAACAACTGTGGGGTGTCAAATTGTTCGCTCGGCGTGGCCGGCGCCTACTGCTTACGGAAAATGGCCAGGCGCTGGTACCGGTGGTTAGGAATTTCTTTGAGCAGCTGACCACCACCCTTAAAGCATTTCAAAGCGACGAGGACAGTGGTGCGTTACGGGTGAGCTTATTACAGTCATTTGCGGTCAAGTGGCTGGTGCCGCGATTGGGTAGTTTTAACACGGACCATCCAGGAATCGATGTGTGGATCTCGACCAGCGAGGAGCTCGTAGACCTGGAAGCAGGCGAGGCGGATTTGGCGATACGCCTCGGCCATGGAAACTATCCCGGCCTGCAAGTCACACCAATGCTCACGGAATATGTTTTCCCTGTGTGCAGCCCAAACTTCCTCGAGCGCTTTGGCGAACCGGCGGAGCCCGCCGATCTTTTGGGTTATCCGCTGCTTTATCGACACAGTCAGGACATTTGCCCACGCTGGCGAGACTGGTTTCGAGATGCGGGGGTTGAGGTGAAGTCTCTGCCCAAGGGTTCACGCTTTCCCGAAACCAGCATGGCGATACAAGCAGCCATGGATGGCCAAGGCATTGCACTTGCCCGTAGCGCCCATGTAGGCCACGATCTGGCAGCTCAGCGTCTGGTTAAGCTATTCAACGTGTACAGCCGTTCTAGCGTGGCGTATTACATTGTTTGCCCACAACGTACTGAGCATCGCGCGCGCATCGACGCCTTTCGTCAGTGGTTGCTGGAGCAAGCGGCCGTCGCTCAAGTCGAGTACGACCGTGTAGCAGGTCATATAGAGAAAGCTGTGGCAAGCGGCTGACAGTAGCTCGCGCGCCCTGCATCAACCGAGTGCTTGATCCAGATCGGCGATCAAATCCTCGCTCTCTTCAATGCCGATAGAGAGTCTCAGTAGGTTTTCCGGAACCTTGCTCTCAGGGGGTTCTACTGTGGCGCGATGTTCCACCAAACTTTCCACACCGCCCAGCGAGGTTGCCGATACGAATAGTTTCAACCGGTTGGCCACCGCTACGGCCTGTTCCGAACCACCGTGCACACACAGCGAGAGCATGCCCCCAAAACCGTTTTGCATTTGTCGTTTCGCGATTGCATGCCCTGGATGGTCAGTAAGCCCAGGATAAAGCACCCTTTCAAGTTTCGCGTGATGTTCAAGGTGTGTGGCGATCCGTTGGGCGCTTTGCGAAGCGCGATGTACCCGGATGAACAAGGTGCGCAACCCGCGCAACAGTAACCACGCCTCAAATGCGCTCGCCACCGCGCCGGCATCGTGCCGCGCCGCACAGATTTGTTGCCACCATTGGGCACATTCTTTAGTCACCAATACACCAGCGAGTAAGTCGCTATGGCCGTTCAAGTATTTGGTGGCGGAGTGAAATACCATGTCCGCCCCGTGATTGAGTGCTTTGGTGTGCACCGGCGTTGCCACGGTGCTGTCGACACAGACCTTGGCTCCGGCCGCATGGGCGAGCTTAGCGGTCGCTGCAATGTCAATGATGTCCCAAGTCGGATTTGCGGGTGTTTCGATCCAGACGAGGCGGGTCTCTCCGGGCACAATTGCTTGCCCGATCGAATCGGGCTGAGAGATGTCTACCAGGCTCAGTTGGATGTCTTGCCTTTGACTTAACTGGTTAAGCCAAACTGTCGTGCCGTAGTACATGCGAGCTGGTGCGACAACGTGCGCACCCCGTTCGAGGGTTTGCAATAACGCGGTAATGGCCGCCATGCCCGAGGCAAACAGCAGGGCCTGCGCGCCATCCTCGAGAGTTGCCATCACCTGTTCCACCTGCGCATAGGTGGGATTCCCATCTCTACTGTAGCTGTGCTTACGGTCGATCAACGCATAGTTGTTGTCGCGCGCAAACGTTGTCGAGGGCTGTATCGGTGGGGTGATCGCTCCGGTGCTTTTGTCGATGTAATGGCCTGCTTGGGCAGCGATGGTGGCGGGATGTAGCACCTTTGATCTCACTATGAACTAGTAGTGATTGGCATGTCGTGTGATCACGTCAGATGATCGGTCGATCATCACACCATGGGTAGCTTAAGGTTGTGTTCACTTGCACATTGTTTAGCGATGTCATAACCCGCATCAGCGTGACGCATTACCCCGGAAGCGGGATCGTTGGTCAGCACGCGCTCTAAGCGTCGTGCTGCCGTCTCGGTTCCATCGCAAACAATGACCATACCGGCGTGCTGCGAGTACCCCATACCAACGCCGCCGCCGTGATGCAGACTCACCCAAGTGGCGCCGGCCGCGGTGTTCAATAAGGCATTGAGCAACGGCCAATCAGACACGGCATCAGAGCCATCTGCCATGCCCTCGGTCTCTCGATTTGGGCTTGCCACCGAACCCGAATCGAGATGATCTCGACCGATCACAATGGGTGCGCTGAGCTTGCCGTTGGCCACCATCTCGTTGAAGGCAAGACCAAGTCGCGCGCGGTCTCCTAGTCCCACCCAGCAGATACGCGCGGGCAGGCCTTGGAACTGAATTTTCTCGCGTGCCATATCGAGCCAGTTATGTAGGTGCGTATCCTTAGGAATCATCTCCTTGACTTTCTCATCGGTCTTATAGATATCTTCTGGCTCCCCTGATAACGCAGCCCAACGAAACGGCCCGATGCCCCGACAGAATAACGGTCGAACGTAGGCCGGAACGAAGCCGGGAAAATCAAACGCATTGTTGACACCTTGGTCATACGCCATTTGGCGGATGTTGTTGCCATAGTCGAACGTTGGTATTCCCATGTCGTTGAACGCGAGCATGGCTTTTACATGAACCGCCATGGACGATTTTGCTGCGGCGACAACGGCGTCGGGGTCGCGATCACGCATCTCAGCTGCGCGCTCTAAACTCCAGCCGGCGGGCAGATAGCCATTTAGCGGATCGTGGGCACTGGTTTGATCGGTGACCGCGTCCGGCCGCACCCCTCGTTTTACCATCTCGGGCAGGATCTCTG
>JAOTYS010000006.1 GCA_029861795.1 Gammaproteobacteria bacterium
ATTTCTTGACATAGAGCGCGCCATAGTTGGGAGGCAGGCGCACCCCAACCAATAACAATGTAGCACCCTGCTCGCGACTTTTATCAATAATGGTGGCAAGGTTGCGCCGCATGTCCTCTAACGGTAACCCGCGTAAACCATCGTTGGCGCCCAGCTCAAGAATCACCACTTGTGGTCGGTGCCGGGCAAGCGCCTGTGGTAAGCGTGCAAGACCGCCGCTCGTGGTGTCGCCACTAATACTGGCGTTGACCACGCGTTGGCGATAGCCTTGCTGTTCCAAGCGTTGCTGCAACAGGGCTACCCAGCCATTGTTTGCGTTAATACCATAGCCAGCACTCAGGCTGTCACCCAGTACCAGTATTACTGGTTTTTCTGCCAAGGCCTGTGCCGTCCAGGCGCAAAATATCAAAGCAAGGAGTGTTCTAAGCATGTCGCAAACTTCAACAGCGCCGATGGTCGAGGCGCAACGTGTAAGCAAGAAGGTTACCAGTCCTGAAGGCGAGCTGCTAATCCTTGATGATGTTAGCCTAAAAGTTGATGCTGGTGACGCGATAGCTATCGTGGGCGCGTCTGGTTCTGGAAAGTCTACGCTGTTAGGTCTGTTGGCGGGACTGGATGCGCCGACTGGTGGACGCGTGTTCCTGGATGGGATTGAGTTGACCACCCTAGACGAGGACGGGCGCGCACGTTTGCGTGCCGGTCGCGTTGGTTTTGTATTCCAATCATTTCAGTTACTTCAAAGCCTAACCGCGCTCGAAAACGTAATGTTACCGATGGAACTGATAGGGGAGGGTTCAGCGCGAACGGCGGCTACCGATATTTTGCAACGCGTTGGGTTAGGCAAGCGTTTGCACCACTACCCTAACCAACTTTCGGGCGGTGAACAGCAACGCTGTGCGATCGCCCGCGCTTTTGCCAGCTACCCTAAGATGTTATTTGCGGACGAACCTACCGGCAACCTGGATCAGACCACTGGCGCCCGCATTGCCGAGCTTCTGTTTGCCCTAAACAGTGAACGTGCGACTACATTAGTCCTGGTCACGCACGATCGTGCCATATCGGAGCATTGTCATCGCCTAGTTGAACTGGAGGCGGGTCGTCTTAACCGTGCGGCCTAGAAGCATATATCCGTGATAAACACACTAATCTTTTCCTTGCGGTCTTTAAGGCGTGATTGGCGTTCTGGCGAATTGCGCATCCTTGCTATCGCGGTGGTAATTGCAGTTGCCAGCATGACGGCGGTCGGGTTTTTTACCGACCGCGCACGGCAGGCCATGGGACAACAGGCCGGTGAGTTGTTGGCGGCGGACTTGGTCCTAACATCCTCCAACCCTATCGGTTCTGACCGCATTGCTTACGCCCGTGCAAGCACTCTGCAGACAGCTCAGACTTTGAACTTCCGTAGTGTGGTCATCGCCGATGACAAAATGCAGCTTGTCGAGGTGAAAGCGGTGAGTGCAGCTTATCCATTGCGCGGTTCGCTGCGGGTTGCGTCGAAACCGTTTGCATCAGATGGCGTCACGTCGCTAACACCTGGCCGGGGTGAAGTATGGGTGAACCCAGATTTATTACAGAAGTTGAGGGTGCACGTTGACGACATAATTAACCTAGGTGAAGCAGAGTTTTTGGTTCGCAAAGTCTTGACTTACGAGCCGGACCGCGGCGGGGAATTATTCAACATCGCGCCGCGGGTAATGATGAATATTGAGGATGTTCCCGCTACTCGACTGCTGCAACCGGGCAGCCGTGCGCGACATAGGCTATTGGTTGCCGGTACGGACGACAGGGTGCAGGCCTACAGGACTTGGTTGACTTCGCGCCTGAATCCGGATGAACGCTTGGTAACCTTGGAAGACGGGCGACCGGCGCTACGCGCCGCGCTTGAGCGTGCACAGCGTTTTCTGGGCCTCGCCTCGTTGGTGAGCGTATTTCTTGCCGGCGTTGCGATGGCAATGGCAGCGCGGCGCTATACGCAACGTCACTTGGATACCAGTGCCATCATGCGTTGTCTCGGCGCCAGCCAGCGGACCATCATCAAGATATTTACATGGGAGATGTTTTGGATTGGGCTGGCGGCGAGTTTGATCGGTTGCTTAATCGGTTATGTCGCCCAGACAGGATTGGCATGGATACTGGCAGGATTGGTAGCCACCGAACTGCCGCTGCCATCATTGCGACCGGCGCTAGTAGGTTTACCGCTGGGATTGGCAGTGCTGATGGGTTTTGCCTTGCCGCCCCTTTTAGCACTGAAGGATGTCCCACCGACACGCGTGTTGCACCGACAGGCCACTACCCCGGTACCCCGTAACTTGGCCACTTATGCATTGGCATTTTTTACTATGACGGGGTTGATGTTATGGCATGCGCGTGACGTGCAATTATTAGCCTATGTGCTAGGTGGTGCCGTTGGCACCGTGGTGGTGTTGGGTATGACGGCATACCTATTGGTAAAACTGTTAAACGGCTTGCGAGGACGCGTCGGCGTTGCCTGGCGATTCGGGTTCGCCAACATCTCGCGCCGGGCTCATGTTAGCGCGGCTCAGATTGTAGCTTTCGGATTAGGTATCATGGTCCTGCTTTTGTTGTCACTTGTACGTGGCGACCTGCTCGAGGGTTGGCGAAAGACGCTCCCGCCTGAGGCACCGAATCATTTTTTGATTAACATCCAGCCAGATCAAGCTCAAGCACTGCGCGATTTTTTTGTGGCACACGATACGGCTGCACCAGGTATCTATCCAATGGTGCGCGCAAGGCTCGTCGCCATTAATGGTAAACGTGTAGAGCCCAAAGACTTCGACGACCTGCGCGCCCAACGCTTTGCGCAACGTGAGTTTAATCTCTCTTGGGCGGCACAATTGCGCGCCGACAATCGTGTTGTTAGCGGCCGATGGTGGAGCGCAAACGAGCATGGCCAGCGATTGATGTCGTTTGAGCAAGAACTCGCCGCGACCTTGAGAATCAAGTTGGGTGATGTGCTTACATTCGACATCGCCGGCAGCAAACTCGACACAGCGGTTACCAATTTACGTACCGTCGACTGGGATACGTTCAATGTGAACTTCTTTACTATCCTGCCGCCTGGCGTGTTGAATGACTATCCGGCCACGTATGTCACCAGTGTCTACCTGTCTCGTGAAGGCAGGCGCATTCTTACTCCGATGCTAGAACAATTTCCTAACGTCACGGTGATAGATGTGGATGCTTTGCTGGGAAAGGTACGTCAAATCATGGAACGTGTCAGTCTGGCCGTAGAGTACGTGTTTATATTTACGCTGTTGGCGGGATTGGCCGTCCTCTATGCCGCCATGCAGGCGACGCAGGATGAGCGTCGCTATGAAATGGCCGTGTTACGCACCTTGGGCGCCCATCGTGGTCAGTTGCTTCGCGGGCTGGTGGCCGAATTCGTGACCCTTGGTTTGCTTGCAGGCGCTTTAGCGGGGGTCGCCGCATCAATCATCGGCTACGCCTTGGCCGAATTTGTATTTCATTTTGGTTATCGTCTTAACCTTTGGGTCTGGCTAGCAGGCACGGCATGCGGTGCAGTCGGCATTGGGATTGCGGGGACGCTGGGTACCCGTTCGGTGCTGCGCCAGCCACCCGCTAAGACGCTGAGAGAGGTCTAGCGGTGACACATGGCCGTGCCTCGCACCCGAAACGGCCGTGCGATATCATCATACGCGGCGACCAATCGCCCCACTTGGAGAAGATACACAATGAAAGTCAAAGCTGCGGTCGCACTTGAGGCTGGTAAGCCTCTTCAGATTGAGGAAGTGGACCTTGAGGGCCCCAAGGCAGGGGAGGTTATGGTCGAAATCAAAGCTACCGGCATATGTCACACGGATCACTTTACGTTATCGGGCGCGGATCCAGAGGGGCTGTTTCCAGCCGTCTTAGGACATGAAGGTGCTGGTGTGGTAGTAGAAGTCGGTGTGGGTGTGAACAGCGTCAAGGCCGGGGATCACGTGATCCCACTTTATACACCGGAATGCCGGCAGTGTGAGTACTGTCTCAGCGGCAAGACCAATCTTTGTCAGGCTATCCGGGTTACGCAGGGACAAGGGTTAATGCCTGATGGCACCAGCCGTTTCTCTGTAAACGGCAAGACCCTCTATCACTATATGGGTACATCGACGTTCGCCAACTACACGGTGCTACCGGAGATAGCCGTGGCCAAGATTCGTAGTGATGCACCATTTGATAAAGTTTGTTACATCGGGTGCGGCGTAACCACGGGTATCGGGGCAGTGATCAATACTGCCAAAGTTGAACCGGGCGCTAACGTTGTCGTGTTTGGGCTTGGGGGCATAGGTTTGAATGTTATCCAGGGCGCACGCATGGTCGGCGCCAATATGATTGTCGGTGTTGACACAAATCCGAAAAAACGTGTGCTCGCCGAAAAGTTCGGTATGACCCATTTCGTCAACCCGAAGGAAGTAGAGGGTGATCTGGTCGCGCATATTGTTGATGTCACTAAGGGAGGTGCGGATTACAGTTTTGAGTGTATTGGCAATGTTGAAACCATGCGGCAGGCTTTGGAGTGCTGTCATAAGGGTTGGGGAGAAAGTGTGATCATCGGCGTTGCCGGTGCCGGCCAGGAGATCAGTACGCGCCCCTTCCAGCTGGTTACCGGCCGCGTATGGCGCGGAACCGCATTCGGTGGCGCCCGCGGCCGTACCGAGGTACCACGGATTGTCGACTGGTATATGGATGGCAAGATCAATATCGATGACCTGATTACCCACACAATGCCATTACAAGAGATCAACAACGCGTTTCATCTGATGGAGGAAGGCGAATCCATCCGCAGTGTAGTGCTGTATTGACAGTTAGGGTTAGGGATGGCGCTGGTTGAACTTTTTTGAATAGGGTGTTCTTATTAGATTGGGCTCACACAGATCGTCAAAGGAAGCGATGGATCACCAGAGAAGACGGTTGCTCGTAGGTTCGGTACTGGGCTTTGCGGCAGTCCTACCTGGAATCGGGTCAGCCGCGGCGGAACTTACTCTAACCCCCAGACAAACGCGGGGCCCGTTCTATCCGACTCGTATTCCGCTGGATTCTGATAATGACCTTGTAATCGTCAACGGCAAGGCGGGTGAGGCAAAAGGCGAGATCGCCAATGTTGTCGGCCAAGTTTTGGATGAACGCGGGAAGGCGATCGACGGTGCCCGAATAGAAATCTGGCAGTGCGACGCCAATGGCCGTTATCATCATCCATGGGATACCCGAGATGCCCCGTTGGACCTCAATTTTCAGGGCTACGGTGAGTTCACCACCGGTGCCGACGGCGCCTACCGATTTCGCACCATCAAACCAGTTCCCTACCCAGGCCGTGCACCACATATCCATTTCGCGGTAAGCGTACCGGGCACACAGCCACTGGTGACCCAGATGTACGTAGCTGGCGCGCCCGAGAACAAGCGAGACTGGATACTGAACAGCATCCGTGATGTGCGCGCTCGCCAAAGTCTCATCGTCAGTTTCAAACGACACGCCAATTTTCCGGGCGAGCTCATGGGAAACTTCGATATCGTGTTGGCTGCCGATGGACGACTTAGTGAAGCGTAGGATGGCGAAAGCCGAGCTACTTAATTGTCCGCCTAACCCTGCAGACAACACGCGATCAATCCGTCTTCGCATTTGACGACGGCGCTGCCTGCCCGCGTGGGGATAGCGGCATTCAGGTGCCCCCGCGGGCACGGGCCGCCCATCAAGCAGGCTTCGCGGCTGGTTAAACCATTGCGCAATCGACTGGCTGGTCGGGACTTGCCCGAGTATGTATACCCCAATTGCGGGTCGCTGGTTGCCATTGGCAAGTGCAGCACTGTGGGCACGTTAATGAATCGGCTGTTCCGGGGCAGTGTGATGATAGAAGGAGTTGTCGGACGTCTTGGTGTATCTGTCTCTATACAAGAGTCACCAGGTAGCACTCTTTGAATAGTATCGGGGTTCCCTGCTAACTCTCGAAAAATGCTTCGTCGGCGTGTTTACCAAGCCTCAACGTAACAATAGGTGTCGGACAATACCCGCTCACTAAGCCCTGGGCTTCAGCGAGGTTTTACTGCGGCCCGCGTATCTGACCAGTACTGGCTCGTACCGCTTGAGGGGTGGTTAGCAAACCAGTCGACTGGTAACGTCAAACGTGATAAGCGGTAAGAAGCATTGTACCCATAACGGCAGGTAAGGTTTATGAGGAAAATCTCTGTAAAACGCGCCGCGATACAGGCTGCGAAAAAACTCATCTATCCGAGTAAGCTCTTGCAGCTCTCACGGCTTGCGACAAAGAACAAGCACTCCGGCAGGGTTACCAACGACAAACAGCTAAAAGTCTATTCGCAAGTTTTATCAGCAGACTTCCTCCACTACGGCTATTTCGATGATCCCTCCATCGTTCCTGAAGCCTTAAGCTTGCATGACATTGAACAGGCTCAGTTACGGTATGCGCAGTTGCTTTTGGGGCAGATCTCTGACAAGGGTGCCCCCGTCCTCGACGTCGGCTGTGGGATGGGTGGATTGTTGAATCTTTTGCTTGAGAAAGGGTTCTCGCCCTTCGCGCTGACGCCGGATCGCGAGCAAGCTCAATACGTCAGGGAAAAGTACTCGACTGTCCCCATCATTGAGGGAAAGTTTGAGGATATGCCGGAAGACCGCTATCGGGATTTTTTCGGTACAATCATTACTTCCGAGTCCTTGCAGTATTTGGACTTAGACAAGGCGCCTCGACGGGTTGATCGGCTTCTAAAGACAGGGGGTCGCTGGATTGTCGGTGATTATTTTCGAATCACCGAAACACGCGAGAGAAAGTCCGGCCATGTATGGGAAAAGTTTCTAGAAAAACTGGAAGGGACAAGCTGCAAGCTTGTTTACCAGCAAGACATTACCAGGAACGTACTTCCAACGCTGGCTTATGTTGATATGTGGGGACGAAAGGCGGGGCTTCCTGCAGTCACGTTTTCGATCGAAAAGCTGCAAAAAAAACACCCTGCTGTTTACTTTTTGTTCGCGGAATTGATCGAAGATCTGAGGGTATATATAGCCGATCATTTAGATCTGGTCAGCCCGGAGATTTTTGCACGTGAGAAGAAATACATGCTGCTTATCTTGGAAAAGGTCGCCACAGCTGCGCGGCAGCCCTAGACTAACAGGTTTGACTGGCTGGCTAGTGGTCTCTAGTCTACTTAGCCCTATTCGGTTGCTACTGGGTCGCCCTGCTAACTCTCGCAAACTTGTTTCCTCGGGGCGTACCCTGAGATAAAGCTTCATTGACTCGTGGTCCATGGAGTTGTGGCCAACGAGAGACTGGTAGGGCGACTTGTCTTTGTGTTTTTCACAGCATTCGTCACAAAAACGTCCACACGCGCGAGCCGTTAGAGGCTGGAGATACACCGGTTTTCGTCCCCGACATGAACGCCGGTTGCCGCGCCCCTGCTCGCGAAGGTATGCTCTATTTCCTGCCCGGAATGCGTATTTCGCGACAACAACGCCTGGCGAGGAGCAACAATGAATTTCATACAAGCGCTAGAGCAAGAACTGGGTCTGAAGAACGCTAGCTACAAGTACAACCTCTCAAAGGATGAGCTGTTCCATGAGGCCATTACAAACGATCGCGGCCGCACGCACGTCGATGGGCCAGACACGGAACAAAAGGCTTACGCGACCGCGCTTGGTATAAAGGGTCCATTGGTGTTTTACACCGATCCAACGTGTACCGGTCGACCCGTGAATGACACGTTTGCAGTTGCCTGGCCCGAAGTAGAGGGCGATATCTGGTGGAAGGACAACCTCAAGCGATTTGATCCCGAAAAGTATCAAGGCCTGCTCAAACGAGTAGTCAATTATCTCAACGAGCGTGGATCCACGCTCTATGTGCAAGACGTTTACGCCGGTGCTGACGCGACCTATTCGGTGCCCTATCGTTTCGTGGGTGAGTACGCTACCCATGCCATGTTTGCGCGCAACATGTTCCCCAAGGAAGTTGATGGCATCGATGATGCTGAGCGCAAACGCTGGACAATGCTAAACGTACCATCATTCCGATGTGAACCCACTCTTGATGGTAGCCTCTCGGATCGCGCCGTAATTATCGATTTTCGTAACCAAATCTGCCTCGTCGCGGGCCGGGCTGATTACTGCGGTGTTGTGAAGAAGACCATCTTTACGGTAATGAACTTTCTGTTGCCAAACCTAGGTTTCCTGTCCATGCATTGTTCAGGCAATATCGGTGCGAATGGTGACACCGCTATTCTTTTCGGGCTATCGGGTACCGGCAAGACCACACTTTCTGCGGATCCCGCGCGTAGATTGATCGGCGACGATGAGCATGGCTGGACCGGGCTCGGGGTGTCGAATCTTGAAGACGGCTGTTACGCTAAGCTGATTGATCTCGACAAAGAGGCGGAGCCGATTATTGCGGCGGCGCTGTCGATGGAGGGTACTCTTATCGAGAATGTGCCACCGCTAGTTGACAAGTCTCTGGCGCACACCGATCCCCAGGAACTCGACTTGGCCGACCGCTCGATCACTGAGAACACTCGTTTTTCATACCCGCTGACCTGCAATCCTAACGTTGCCGAGGGCGCGAAGGGTGGCCACCCTGAGACTATTGTTTTGCTGACCGCCGATGCATTTGGTGTATTGCCACCGGTGTCCGTTCTCCAGGGTAAGGATGTTATGTATCACTTCGTGCAGGGCTTTACGTCCAAGCTCGCTGGTACGGAGGTTGGCCTGAAGGAACCGGAGGCAGCTTTCAGCGCCTGCTTCGGCGCACCTTTCATGTCCCATCACCCATCTGTCTACGCAAATCTGTTGCACGAAAAGATGGAAAAGCAGAAAACGCGTTGCATTTTGCTTAACACTGGGTGGCACGGTGGTCCGGCTGGTAAGGCGCCGCGCATTTCAATCGGCGATACACGCACGCTTCTAAACGCGGCGCTAAATGGCGATTTGCACGCGGACGACATGGAGTATGATGTCCATCCGGTGTTTAATCTGCGAATGCCACGACACTGTCCTGGGGTGGATTCCCACATTCTGAATCCGCGCCGGTCGTGGACCGACAAGACTGATTACGACGCCGCTGCCGCCAAACTCAGTCACATGTTTCGGGCAAACTTCGAAAAGAACGGTTTCTCCCGCTTCGGCATCGATGCCGTGATATAGCAAACCGTGCCGCGTGGCGACCGCAGCTCGCCCACTCGGCGGCCCTAAGTGCCGCCTGGTGTCATCAAAATGACGCCGGCCGACTTTCGATACTGAAATTGTTATACATGTCGAGCGGCCACATGACGCCGCTTGGCGGCCGCCGGCGTTGGCGGCTATGGACTGGAGAATGCACCCGTATCCTTGGACGGATGGGCCGGCTGACCTCCGGTCGCACAACTCTCAGAATTGCTTTACTTTTTTTGTGATCCGGATTGGTTCGAGTCCGCCTTAGTCCCTGCTGGTATGTTTGCAATCCGGCTTGCGCCAAGCTGGCGCGGTTTTTGCTGCTATGGAGCGTCACGGGTCAGCCGGACCAGCCTGCACCACCGCGGTCCGATGATCCCCACGCAGTCTTCGCACTACAAGGCCGCAACTAGTTCATCCTTCTCGGAAGGGAGTCTGATCATGTTTTTCGTCGAGTGTGAGAAATCGATCCCGCTGGACGTCCGCAATGTGCTAGATACAGCCGCCGTGCTGCAGGTCACGGAGTTCAATTTGTTTCGAATCGCCTATCGCCACTGGCATGGATGCGACGCGTCCGAACGCTCAATTGAGCAGTTCTTTGTTCCTTATATGTTTCGTTCCATTGTTCCCTATTGGGTGCGCCAACTTTGTCGCCATGTGTTGCAGGCGGATGCCGCGGGCACTCTTGATCCGGCCAAATTTGGTATCACCCCACCCGCGGAAGAGGTCAGTTCTAACATGCCCTTCCTCAGTGCAGTGGTGGTCGCGGGAGCGGCCCTTGGTATGTTGGTAATCGCCGTGGGTCTTTGCCTACTCTATTGACCGGTTAAGAGACAGGTCTTACGGACTTGCTTGTCGACGGGCCTGCTCCAGTAATACTCACGACTTTCTCTACCGCGATTAGAATTCGCGGCGCCTAACGTAATGCAGCAGGTAACAGCGCGCTGGTGTGGTTATACGCGGTTGCTTAGTATGGCGGGCCATGGAATCGGACACGCCCACAAGCCCCGGCCCTTCATTAGCAACCTTGGTGCGCATATTCGTCCCGTTCGCGCTTGGTTACTTTCTTTCTTATTTGTATCGGGCTATCAATGCGGTCATTGCGCCGAATCTCACGGCTGATGTCGATCTCAATGCTGCTGATCTTGGTCTCCTGACCAGCACCTACTTTCTAACATTTGCATTTTTCCAGTTACCGCTCGGCGTCCTGCTAGACCGTTTCGGGCCACGTAGAACCGAGGCGGTGCTACTTCTGTTTGCAGCGACAGGGGCATTTGTATTTGCCAGTGCTCACTCGACGGCCGGTTTGATCGTTGGTCGTGCCCTCGTCGGCCTCGGCGTATCGGCCTGCCTGATGGCGGCGTTCAAGGCCTTTGTCTTATGGTTTCCTAGTAGGCGCTTACCACTCGTCAATGGGTTACAAATGGCAGCCGGCGGGCTAGGTGCGTTGGCCGCCACCACACCGGTAGAGGTCGCCCTGCAGGTGACCACCTGGCGCGGTGTGTTCATGGGGCTGGGCATTTGTACCTTGGTGGTTGCTGGGCTCATTTTCTTAATTGTCCCCGAACGCAGGCGCGAGGTGTCGGTTACGAGCTTTACCGAACAGATACGCGGTATTGGGCAAGTATTCACAAGTCCGGTTTTTTGGCGCATTGCGCCGTGGACGGTGATGGCGCAGGCCGCTTTCCTATCGATTCTGGGGCTATGGGTAGGCCCGTGGTTGCGTGACGTCGCGGGTCTCGAGCGCGGAACCATCGCCAACTATTTGGCATTTATTGCGATGGCGATGATCGCGGGCTTTGTCCTTATGGGTGCGGTGGCCGAACGGTTGAGTCGACGAGGTGTCCAACCGATGAGGGTTGCCGGCATAGGTATGGTGGTGTCCTTGTTGATGCAGGCGATACTCATGCTCGGATGGCGTAACATGGCGTTACCTACCTGGATGTTGTTCGGGTTTTTTGGTACTACGAGCATTATTCCGTACGCAGTGCTTTCACAAAGTTTTCCGGCTCCTCTTGTGGGGCGTGTTATTACTGGCCTCAACTTATTGGTGTTTACGACCGCATTCGCCTGTCAGTGGGGAATCGGTGTGCTCATAAACCTCTGGCCGACGACGTCAACCGGTGGTTACGCGCCGCCGGCTTATCAAGCCGCATTGGCAATGATGTTGGCACTGCAGGTGGCGGGGCTGATCTGGTATCTTGTGTCTGCTGGCCGAAGCTCGCTACGAAGGCCCTCAGATACAGCGTAGTTCGAGCAAGCAGAAACGGGCTGGATAGTGATGGTCTATAATACGGCGGGCTTATGACAGTGAACCAGAGAGTATCCGGATCATTTTTAATGCCACACTCGCAAAACTCCAGTCGGGCGCGCTTGTGTAAGCACGTGCGCTCTACGCACGCGTACTCGAAAGCGATTCAGCGCACACCGATGCGCTACATTTTCTCGGTCTGATCGCCCACCAAGCGGGCGAACAGGCGCAGGCCGCAGATCTGATCCGAAAGGCGAAGTTCCCTTGCCGCTGGTAGTTCCCTATATCCAATATGCGGTGCGTGTCATTATCTTTGCCGCCAATCGCATCAGACGACGGGCGGGGGTCGGCAGGGGTGCGGCGCCGGCTTCGATCGCGACAGTGGCGTGATGGCCTTCATCCTTACACATCTGTTCCAGAACCGCGCGACTCGCTTGATCTCGGGCAGGGAGCCGAGCTAGGTGTCCGTTTAGGTGAGCAACAACTTGGCGCTCAGTTTCGGCGACGAATCCAAGGCTCCACTTATCGCCGGCGAGACCAGCCAGCGCCCCGATCATGAGTGACCCTCCATACCAGATTGGATTTAGGCAGCTAGTGTGACTACCGAGCTCGTTAATCCGGGCCCCGGTCCATGCGAGGTGATCATTCTCTTCCGCCGCCGATTGGGCTAGTTTCTGGCGTACACCAGGCGTTTGGGCGGTCGCCGCCTGCCCACGGTACAGGGCCTGTGCACACACTTCACCAGCATGGTTGACCCGCATCAGACGTGCAGACAGTTGTCGCTCGGCGTCCACCAGATCCACAGCCGCGACACCTTGTGCAGGATTCTCGCGTTCTGCCCTTGGTGCGGGCGCGAACAGAGTCCGAAGGCCATCGTCAAACTGGGCAATAATCTGGTCAAGGCGAGAGAAAAGCTCGGCACTCATAGCAGGCAAGATGCAAACGGATAAAGCACGAGTATCGAGTTACAAGTGGCCAGTTGCAAGTACTTTTGCTGCCAGCGGGAGGTATAACGTGTTGAGCGGCAAAATACTTCTTACTTCCACGATGTTCATGGCTTACGTTTCCTCGTCATACTTCCCAGTTCCGACTCGCAGCTGCCGTTCGATTAGGACGACCGGATGAAGCACTTCGACGTTTAGGTCGATCTTGCGAATACCGTTCACCAGATGCAGGGCGCAACCTATATTGGACGTGACAAGAACTTCAGGCACTATTTGTTTGAGCGTTTCCAGTTTGCTGGCGCGCAATTCTTCGGCCATCTTAGTCTGTGTCAGAAAGTAAGTACCGGCCGCCCCACAGCAAAGGTTATTTTCTGGTAGCGCGCATAGCTGCACGGCGGGGATTTTTTCCAGTAGGTGATAGGGTGCACGCACTTTTGGTAAGACGTTCTTCAGCGTGCAGGGGTCGTGTACGGCGATACGTGCCGCCAGCGGAGCCAGTGATACTTCCTTGGGCCATTCGCGGTCGTCAAGGAAATGACTGATGTCTTGGGTCTTTGAGGCGAATACCTGCGCACGTGAATCGTCTTGTAGGTAATCGTTGTATTCTAAGAGCATGGCGCCGCAACCGCTGGCGATGCTGATGATGGCGTCGAGTCGGCCGGTATCAAACGCTGCAATATTTTGCTGCATCAACGCGGTTGCCTTGGTTAATTCACCGCTGTGCTGGTGTAGCGCACCGCAGCACGTTTGGTGTGGTGGTATATGTACGTCGTAGCCAAGCGCATTCAATACACGAATCGCCGCCATCAGCGTTTGCCCATCAGCGATGCTGGTAACACAACCGATGAACAGGCCGACATCACCGCGTTTTGGTGCTCGTCCTGGGTAGACGGAGCGCCATCTAGTTTGTGCTGGGAGCGGCGGCAGTTTGGCATCCCATTGTGACAACCCCAGGAGCGCCAGCAACCGCGTCTTGCGCAGGGACCACTGCAGGCCGCTACGTTGATAGAATCGCATAACGCTGGCAAGCTTGCGAAGCCGCTGTGGTCGCGCCATCAATTTATCCATGGCTATCTCGCGTATGAGGCGTTGTGTTAGCGGGCGTGTCCGACGCGCTTCGATGAGCGCGCGACCGTAATCGATGAGTCGACCATAGTTGACCTTGGCCGGACACACTGTCTCGCAGTTGCGGCAGGTGAGGCACAGGGCAAGGTGTGACTCAAGGCGTTCGGTCAGGGCTAGGTTGCCAGCGGCCATTGCATGCATCAGCGCAATACGGCCGCGCGGCGACTCGTTTTCGGTTCGCGTTTTCCGATAAGTCGGACAATGAGGCAAACAAAGGCCGCAGGTCACACAACGACCGGCCTCATCCCTAATGGCAGATTCCAGGTCGGTGACAGTCAAATCGGTGAACTAGGTATAACCAAGGATAAGATGCGCGGGCTGGCGCGATGCACTATCATCCCTGTATCTTGCTACTTGACTCCAATTAATTGCAACTGTGTCGGAATTCACACCCTATTATCGTCGTCATGTGTTTTTCTGCGTCAATCATCGCGAGGACGGCGGGGTATGTTGCGCGAAAAGCGGTTCCCAGCAAATGCGCGACTATGCCAAGGCCAGAATCAAGTCATTAGGTCTTTCCGGTGCGGGTGAGATTCGGGTCAACATGTCGGGCTGCTTGGACCGATGCGAGGAGGGCCCGACCATCGTCGTGTACCCCGAAGGGATCTGGTATACATACGTAGACCAAGACGACATCGACGAAATCATTCAAGAACACCTGGTGCACGGACGCATCGTTGAGCGCTTGCGCATATAGTCGACGGTTGCCGTCAAATGTCACGGGCTTGCCACTATATGGCACGGGGTGACGCGTGACGGCGCGTAGGCGCACCCGGTGGTGACCTCGAGCAGCAGCCGAACGGCGGCCGTATGTTGGAGATTGGGCTATGACCAGGGTGATTGAGGCGCGTACCCAACCAGGGATGTACCTGTCATCCTCGCCAAATGGTAGAATAAAATAACTAGATTTCAGATACTTAATGTGTAATAGGCCGTTCGTCAGAAAACTTCTCTGGGCCGCCTTGACAACGCGTCCAAATATTAGATAATTATGATATTAGTATTGTTTGTCGGATCACGAGAACTGGCGCGATCCTTGCTTGATATAGATAGCAGTATGAATTCTCGCTTTGTGCGCTTTAGCATGAGGCATGAAAGGCTCCTCCATCCTCCTAGTGGTGGTTCGGGCGTGGCTCTAAGGCCACGCCTTTTTTTTGCTCTGAATTTCAGACGCCACGTAGCGCCACGTAGCCCACGCACAACCGTATCCAGCCCCGTGAGGTTGTATCTTAGGCGCTGGTTTTGTACTATCCGCCGTCTTTCAGGATAACCAGCAAAGCCTTTGGAATGAAGACTTTCTCCGCCAAACCGGCAACCGTTAAGCAGGATTGGTGCGTTGTCGATGCTTCCGGCAAGGTCCTCGGTCGTTTGGCAACCGAGGTCGCACGACGGCTGCGCGGCAAACACAAGCCGGAATATACACCGCACGTAGACACCGGTGACTACGTGATCGTCGTCAATGCAGATAAGGTGCAGGTTACAGGCAGGAAAGCTGAAGCCAAGATCTACCATCGCTATTCAGGTTACCAAAGCGGTATGAAATCGATCTCCTTTCAGGAACTGCAGGATAGATTCCCTGAACGCGTTGTCGAAAGTGCAGTGAAAGGTATGCTGCCAAAGAATAAGTTAGGCCGGTCTATGTTCAAGAAACTCAAGGTGTACGCTGGACCAGAACACAAGCACCAGGCGCAAGCCCCTAAACCGTTCGAAGTCTGAGACGAGCTAACTCATAACCATGGCAACCGCTACAAACGCAAACTATGGAACCGGTCGGCGCAAGACGGCAACCGCACGAATCTATCTGAAGCCGGGCAAGGGCAACATTACGGTCAACAATCGATCGCTGAACGAATATTTCGGGCGTGAAACAGCGCGCATGATCGTGCGACAACCGCTGGCGACGGTAGACATGGAAGAGAAATTCGATGTCACCGTCAATGTCTGTGGGGGCGGTCCCAACGGGCAGGCGGGCGCGATTCGTCACGGCATCACCCGCGCACTTATCGATTACGATGAAGGATTGCGTTCGCGTTTGCGCACTGCCGGGTTCGTTACTCGCGATGCACGCGCAGTAGAACGCAAGAAGTACGGTCTCCACAAGGCCCGCAAGCGGCCGCAGTACTCAAAACGCTAGTTGCCGAGTTTTCTGGGGGATCGTCTAGTGGTAGGACAGCGGACTCTGACTCCGTCAACCGAGGTTCGAATCCTCGTCCCCCAGCCAATTTAATCAGTCAGTTACAAAGCTAGTTCTGTTTCACTTCTCCGGTTGTGCCGAGATTGTGCCGTAGTTATCCACAACCCTCGGCACGGCCAGCTTCTCCACGTACTCGCGCAGGTGCTCCGGCGATACGAGTGTGCCACCGGCTGTGACGAAAACGCGACTACACGTGTAACATAGTTACCCTTCTAGCAGCGGGACTAAGAAATCTTCTCCATGGCCACCGAGCCTCTAGAGCGCAAGCTCGCCGCCATTCTCTATGCCGACGTCGCCGGCTTTAGTCGGCTGACCGGGGAGGATGAGGAGAGGACGCATCGCGCCTTAAGCGCCTACCTCGACATCCTCACTACCTCAATCGAAAAACACAACGGCAAGGTGCTGCACTACGCCGGCGATGCGGTGCTAGCGGAGTTCGCTAGTGTGGTAAACGCCCCAACGTGTGCGGTCGACATCCAGCATGATCTAAAGGGCCGTAACGAAGACCTGCCAGACGACCGCAAAGTCCAGTTTCGCATCGGCATCAATCTCGGTGATGTCATCGTCGATCGCAACGAGATCTACGGCGTAGTCGGCGAAGGATGTGGGCGCAGACCGCGGGGCAAGTGATTCTGGATACTTTCGCCGAAACGAGAGTATCTTGTCTGCTGGGACGAGACCTAGGTAGCTAATTTACCCTCACTTTACCGATCAAAACCCGCAGCGACTGTCGCTACCACCGGCAACTACACACCGATTCAGGGCAGTAAGCCAGCTTGACCCTTGCGGTGACAGCGCCATACTCAATATGATGAATCGAAAGTCTGGTGCGATCGGAAAACACCAGAAGAGCTGATCTCGGCCCCCACTAATCTGGAAACCGGTAGTTAAGGATTTACTCGCCTCACCAGCGTCCACCTTAATTAAGCATGCTCAAACTCAAGAATCTGCTGGTCGCTTTATTGCTGATAACAGGGGCCGTATATGGTGGTCTGAAGGGCTATATCCACTATAAGTTCAAGAATGCTGTTGACGATATAGTTGCAATAGCAAAGCCGTTTGCAAGGATCGATTACGGTGGCCTTGGCTCGTCATTCGACGGCACCCTGACAGTGGAAGACATCGCGATCTCGCCTTGGGCATTCGACGATGAGGTTCAAATGCAGGTGGTTGAGATCCAGGGTCCCGGGCTGGGGTTTCTGCTGAGCGGGGCAAAGCAGTTCGAACGGGGCGAGATGCCCGAGAAGATGCGATTTGCAATGAAGGGTGTGCGGCTGGATGTGGATGGTGAGTTGTTGGGCGCACTACGGGATGCGCAGAGCTCCGACTGGGCACTGATGATGGGCATTCAGGACTCGAGCGCGTGCGGCTTGGAACAGATCTTTGGCCCATGGAACATGCGAGAGCTGGGCTACGACGGTTTGGTGGTCGATGTTGGTGCGGACTTTAACTTTAACAAAGCCATCAACGAGCTACGCATGGCGCTGGACTACTCGGCCCGCGGTATAGAGTCGACAAGCGTGAACATGACGCTCAGCGGGATGAAACCATTAGCGGCGATACGTACGCGGGTGCAGCCGCAGCTAGATGATTTCATGGTGAAATACAGCATGGAGCCGTCTTACGCGAGTAAGGCGATCGAGTACTGTGCCGAGGCGAACAAAAAGACGGTCGATGAGTTCATTCAGTGGATGGTGAGCGAGGACAATGAATATTATACTCATACCCTCGGTATCGTCCCGGGTCCAGGGATTCGCGGTGCGCTTGAGCGCTTTCTAAAGAACCCCGACGAGATTCATATAAGTGCCCAGCCGCCGACCGCTTTAGACCCCAGTGGACTGCAGTTTTACACACCGGAGGACATCATAGAGCTGTTGGGTCTGCAGGTATTCGTCAATAACGAACCGGTACAAGACCTGAGCTTCCAGGTGGCTGATACGTCGCGCTTTAAG
Organism: Gammaproteobacteria bacterium; assembly: GCA_029861795.1. The sequence goes on from JAOTYS010000006.1 coordinate 17,632, forward strand.
CGGAAGCGAAAGCCTATGACGAAATCGTTGGAATCAGCCAAGGCCACTACCCGTATGCCAGGTGATGTGCGGCGATCCGCGGTAACGCCAGCCCGAGCCAAGACATCATCGACGCAAGGTACCGAAAGCTACCGTCGCGTGAAAACGCGGGCGCTAAGGGATTATGTCGGCAAGCGTGTACGCCTGCATACTACCAGCGGCATGCGACGCGACGGCTGGCTTACGGAAATACGTAATGGGCAGGCCGTCATCGTACCGGACAAGTATGGCGGGGGTGTGTCGATCCACGTGCCGCTGTCGCGCATCAACAAAGCGGAAGTCTTTGTGGCCGGTGAATCCTAATAGTATCTGCACTTAGGCGCAGCGCTCCAGCTGCGGAGAGCGCTGCCACTCACCTCGCATCTGAGCATCTGGTCTAGCCTGTGGGTTCAATGGATCGACGCAACACATTGGCTAAATCGTTCGGCCGGTGTTCGGAATTTTAGCGTTTTTCTTGGTCGTTCGTTAAGACTTCGAGCAACGGCGTTCGTCGATGATTATTCACGAGCCTGTATCGGCCAGCTCGTCGACACATCAATTTTGGGCTTACGGCTGGTGCGTTATCTGGAGGAACTCGCGCTAACGCGGCCGCTGCCAAAATCCATTATCATGGACAATGGCCCCGAACTGACCAGTAAAGCTATGCTCTTCTGGCGCCAACGAACCGGGGCGACGCTCAACTTTATTCAGCCTGGTAAACCGACGCAGAATGCATTCGTTGAAAGCTTCAACGCACGTTTCCGTGATGGCTGTCTAAACCAACACTGGTTTAAAGATCTGGCCGATGCCAGACAGACCATTCGTGACTGGCGCCGACACTACAACCACGTTCGACCACACAGCTCATTGGGCTATCAAGCGCCGGCCGTGTTTGAAATGCAGGTAGCCTGATACTATGAATTTGTCTCTCTCACATTGGCAACCCTTCAGGGGGAAGATCAAATCGGCAAGCGCTCTTTGATAGGTTCGCATGTTGCTTTGCCAGATACGACCTTGTCTGACGCCAACTTTCGGTCCGAATGTCTGTCAAAGCAAAAACCACCAACCAATGGCAGGGGGAAACATGGACATCTACGATACGACGCAAGAGTCACGACTACTTATACCTGCATTAGGGGGATTTTATCGAGTAGTTTCAGACCTGGCGTATCCCCCGATTCGATTCGTGGCAGACGCGATGCTCATTCCGCATGTATGGATGAAGATCTTCGGCGGCGCATTAGCGGGCACAGCCCAGGCAGTGCTCTCTCACCGTGCGCTAGATGCCACGTTTCGCCACGCGATGCGGGTGACATGAACGAAGGTGCGAATAAAAGGCCGGTGACAGCCGAGCCGGCCGCGTGCTCGGCTGTTGACGTATCGGCAACCCAGCCTGTCTCCGGCGGCTGGCCCGGGACGCGCATACCGTGGGTGCGAATCGCCGTCGGCATGGCAATCGTCGGTGTGCTGGTGGCAGCGTATGTACTCTTGTCTAAGACCGGGGCCCTGGACACGCTCATGGATGGTGCGGCGTTGCGTGCACGCATTGTTGAGCTCGGTGTGCTCGGGCCACTGGCAGTCATCGGGTTGATGATCGGGGCGATTGTGTTGAGCCCGATCCCGAGCGCGCCGATTGCGCTGGCCGCCGGTGCCGCCTATGGCCATACCTGGGGAACCGTCTATGTCCTGATAGGCGCCGAAGCAGGGGCCTTGATTGCCTTCGCCATTGCGCGCCTGTTGGGGTGTGACATCATGCAGAAGTTCTGCAGACAGGATACATCACTTCGGTTGCTGGGCTCGCAGAATGCATTGATGGCAATCGTCTTCATCAGCCGGCTGCTTCCCTTTATCTCGTTCGACGTAGTGAGCTATGCGGCCGGCTTGACACCGTTATCCTTGTGGCGGTTCGTCGTGGCGACGCTGGCCGGGATCATACCGGCGAGCTTTCTGTTAGCCCACTTCGGGGCCGAGATGGTATCAGCGGACACGCGACGCATCGCCATCAGCGTGCTGGCCCTCGGCGCGCTGACATTGATACCGATCGCAGTTAAAGTCGTAATGAACAGGCGGCGCAAACAGTCTACAAAGCGCACGGGTATTTAGGACGTTAAGATGGATCTGCGCCGGTCACTTACCGGATCGCTACCACACCTCTCGATACCGCTTCCGCCCTACAGCCCCGGGAGTTCATAGACCGTAACCGGCGTCTCGTGCCCTCGAATAGCGACTTCACCAATTTTCTTAAACTCAAAGCTGTCACCGGCCAACTCAGCCGTACGTTGCGACACTAAGACACGCGAGCCGTACTCTTTGTTTAGTTGTTCAAGTCTTGCGGCTAGGTTCACCGCATCGCCGTGCACTGTATAGCCCAGCCGATCGCCATCGCCCACCGTGCCACCGACAACCAAGCCCGTGTTGATGCCGATGCGGGTGTTTAACGCGATCCCATCGACGAAACGCCGGTTCTCCAATAGGAGCTGGACCGCCAATGCTGCCCGCACCGCATTGGCGGCATGGTCCGTGTCCTCTACTGGTAGGTTAAAGCTCGCCAGTATCGCATCGCCCTGGAACTGGGTGATAACGCCACCATGCTCGTGAATCGGCTGGGCGGCCACCGCAAAATATTGGTTGAGCATCGCGATCACTTGTTCCGGATGTAGCTCCTCAGAAATGGCGGTAAAACGCTCAATATCCGTGAACAGAATGGTGGCTTCACGCACCTGCGGGCGCACGACTCCCCGATCCCGAAGGACAGCGGTCGCAACGCTCTCGGATACGAACTTACCCAACGTCTCCCGAACGAACGCCCGGTCTGCCAAGCCCTCGGCCATGACGTTAAAGCCAACGGTAAGCCTACCGATTTCGTCATCTGAGACCACCGGCGCCCTGATTTTCAGATCGCCTTGGCCGACCTGTTGCATCGAGGCTAAGAGCCTGTTCACGGGGCGCGTGAGGTTACGGGTGATAAAAACAATGGCGGTACCAGTGAGGAACAGCGCGCCAAGCATATCGATCTGCAGGATTTGCGTGATTTCCAGACCCTGAAGTCGCCGAAAGTCTTCGAAAAAATAGGTTCTAAAGAAAAACAACGACAAGGGCACCACCGAAACGGCAACAAACGCCACGATCAGTTTGTACAGCACGCGACCCGCGCCCGGCTTGATCACGAGACCGTGCCGGCGAAAGATCTCATCCCTGAGTCGTGCGGTGTAATCGCCAATAACAAAGTAAACGTACAGACTCATGAGCGCGCCAAGGATCGCGATTAGAACCGCTGGGTAGATCAGCAGCTGTAGAAGATTCGGTACGTTACGCAGGTGCCACACATGGTGGAAAAAATACTGGGGATACATGTGCAGCAACATCAAGAGGAAGCCCCATCCCGCCGATAGGATTGGAAGCCTGCGTAGACGATATTGCGCCGGTTCGAAATCGGCCTCGCCGCTAAGGTATCGGGTGATCGGTGCAAAAAGGAAGCGCGCACCAATCAGATTCAATACGACGAGGACCAACGCGACTCCGAGGACCATACCGGGAAAGTGCTCTAGATGACCGGCGATCGACATGGATACCGTGGAGAGTATCAGTACCACCACGGCCACGCTCAACATAGAAAGGTAATATCGACGGGCCATTGAAAATTCCGAAAGATCACAGTGCCGCTTCGTGCCGCAATCGCGACGCAGTTTTACTGCGCCATTTACCCCAAGACGCAGTAGCGTCTTGCGTTCAGTCGGACAGCAACCGCCTTCGTTCCTCGAACTCGTCCTTGTCGATTTCGCCGCGCGCGAAACGCTCTTTGAGGATATCGAGCGCGGTCTTCTCAGCCGGAGGGGGCACGGTACCCGTTGATCCGCTACCAAGCCAGCGGACCAGGAGCACAATCACGACAATGACCCCACCCCAAAAGAGAACCATCATGAGGGAACCGAAGATCATGTGTCCCCAGCCCCAGTCGCCCCACATATGGCGATAACCAGGGGTGGTCTGGGCGTGCGCCGCCGTGATGAGCGCCGCGGACAAGAGAACAAATGCGAATCTTATGCAATGTTTCATCGGTCTTGCTCCTCGAACTGAGCGGTGGTGGAGGCCCCGCGCGTGGACGGGTTGCGCCAAGCTGGCCCCCAACCATTAAAACCCAGGTTGACAGATCTTTCCAAAACCATTTGATCTGACTCAAGGTCGCCCCCAGGGTCTCACTTAACACAACTTTACCCCCAAGAAAAAAACCAGAAACCGAGGGCGCCTAGTATAGCGCTCCCCGTTCCTCTATAGGAATCGGATAAACTGGACGAAAATTCGGTGGTCCGCTTCATCGAGGATCTGATTGGGATTAGCGTTTTTCAAAACGGCAAGTTTTAAAATTACTAAATGAGATAGAATTTTATTATTGATACTAAAGTGAGGGCGTACATATGGGCCAGCTGGTCGACGGTAAATGGGAAGACGTTTGGTACGACACCAAGTCGACCAATGGGAAGTTTGTCCGACAGAGCGCCGCCTTCCGAAATTGGATAACCGCGAACGGAGAACCAGGACCCACCGGTGATGGTGGATTCAAAGCAGAGTGCGGTCGATACCACCTCTACGTGTCACTGGCCTGCCCTTGGGCGCATCGAACGTTGATCTTTCGTAAGCTCAAAGGGCTTGAGGAAGCGATTTCGTTATCTGTGGTCAACGCGTATATGGGTGCCGAGGGCTGGACATTCGAACCTGGGGACGCTGTGATCGCCGATAGTGTCAACAATGCTTCTCGCTTGCACAAAATCTACACCTTGGCGCAACCGCACTACACGGGCCGGGTGACCGTACCTGTTCTTTGGGACAAACAAAAGGAAACCATCGTTTCCAACGAATCTTCGGAGATCATCCGGATGTTTAATGCGGCATTCGACGACGTGGGTGCGTTTCCCGGTGACTACTACCCGGAGAAGCTAAGAGCCGACATCGATTCAGTAAATGACACGATCTATTCAACGGTGAATAACGGTGTTTACAAGGCCGGCTTTGCAACGACACAGGCGGCGTACGAAGACGCAGCCAACGCTCTGTTTGCGACGTTGGACATGTTGGAAGATCGTTTATCCAAGCAGCGATATCTCGTCGGCTCTCAACTCAGTGAAGCCGATTGGCGGCTCTTTACGACGTTAGTACGCTTTGATCCGGTATACGTGGGCCACTTTAAGTGCAATCGTCGCCGACTGATTGACTATCAAAACTTGTGGGAATACGTCTGTGATCTGTATCAGGTACCCGGTATCGCTGAAACGGTAAACCTTGACTATATCAAGAAACACTACTATCAAAGTCACACGTCGGTGAACCCGACCGGTATCATGCCAATCGGCCCTGAGATCGATTATTCGGTGCCGCACAGCCGTGCCCGATTTGACCAGAGCCAGGTGTCGCGCAGGTAGCCTCGCCTACGTAGTGCAGCGGTAGATTTTCATAGTATCTAACGATTTTTAGCTTGTGCCCTGGTCCGTCATGAAACACTACTTCATCTAGTCGTGAAGTATGTGGAACGCAAGCTTTATAGAAAACCACAGCGCAAGCAGCAAAAGCTGTTAACAACACCGCCTAGAAGATCTTCTTTGTCATGGGGACCATCTAGGGCCATGCAAGTACTGACAAGTCTAATCAGTATAGTCTTTGGCCTGTCCGCAAGCGGCTGACCGCCTGGGACTGCGAAGCGGAGACACATCGTTTAGCGGTTACGTGTGGCCGCTGATTCGTGAAGGTTGGAATGTGAAACCTTACGCCATTTCATACATTTGAACAAAACACTTCGACCCTTTTCTTCCCCCAAGTTGCCGAAACGGGGCGGTGGCCGTATAATTTATTTCAACGGGGGTGTCATGTCTTATTGGACAGCGGATGTGCTGAAAATCTCCAGACGCTCGCGCGCGATAGGTTGTACCAAAAGCAAGGATGATTAGAAACCTATGGAGAGCAAGAAGACAAAGTCCGCACGCAAGTCGCGAAGTAGGCCTGCCCGTAACAAGAACAACGCTGCTCCCAAGAGAAAATCAACGCAATCAGCATCTTACGAAGATCTCTCGGTTGTTGGCATAGGCGCTTCGGCAGGAGGACTGGAGGCGCTACGCTCGTTCATCCTTCATTTGCCGCCGCTCGACAACGTCGCCTGCGTCGTTGCCCAGCATCTTGATCCGAAACACCATAGTATCCTGGGAGAGCTCCTGGCACGGGATACTGATTTAGAGGTGGTAGAGGTAAGACACAACGATGGGATCAGACCGAAAGCAATTTTTGTCACGCCGTTTGACCGGCATATCACCATCGCTAATGGCCGGTTCAGGCTAATAAAACCAACTACATCTACCGGCCCCAAGCCATCTGTCGATTATTTCTTCACATCGCTGGCGCAAGAAAAGGGTGAAAAGGCGGTAGCCATCATTCTTTCGGGAACAGGCTCGGATGGGGCGCACGGGGTTCGTGCTGTCAAAGCGGCGGGTGGGATCACTATTGTGCAAGATCTGAAGACGGCAAAATACAATGGAATGCCACAATCTTCGATCGATACCGGGCTTGTGGATCTAATTCTCGCACCGGAGGAAATGGGACCGGCGTTGCCGTCCCTTATTGAGTTTCCTCGGGTGGCCAGAAAGGCCATTCCTGCCGACGACGCACGCTTCAATGTCCGGGCGATATTGTCCATGTTGCAGGAGCGGATAGGCTGCGATTTCTCAGAGTACAAATCAACTACCATTAATCGCCGGATTGAACGACGGATGGCCTTGCGCAAGATCACTTCGCTCAAGGATTACATTCGCTATCTACACACAACACCTCAAGAGTTGCATAGCCTACATAAGGACATCCTCATCGCTGTTACCAGCTTCTTCCGTGATCCGGAAGCGTTCGATGCACTGTCTAGATGCATTACCAAGATCGTCAAAGCCAAAAAACCAGGAGACACCATCAGGTTCTGGATAGCGGGATGTGCAACCGGAGAGGAGGCCTATTCGATCGCAATCCTGCTCGCACAAGCGTTACATGATCAGGGCAGTAATCGCAGTGTACAAATTTTTGCTACCGACCTTGATGATGAGGGTGTCGAAAGAGCACGCAAAGGAATCTATCCGGAGGCGATGGTCGTAAATATTGATGGCAGTATGCTTGATCGCTACTTCACATCACACGATCATACATTCCGGGTCAATAAGTCGATTCGAGAGATGCTCATCTTCGCAAAGCAGAATCTCGTTAGTGACCCGCCATTTTCAGGATTGGACCTCGTTGTCTGTCGCAACGTATTGATCTATTTCAGCTCACGTCTGCAGAACCGGTTGCTCTCCATGTTTCATTACGTGCTAAACGATGCTGGTTACCTGTTTCTTGGCAAATCAGAGTCGGTTGGTCAGCTCAGCAGCCTATTTTCGCAAGTGGATCGCAAATGGAAGATTTATAAGAGGAGGGAGACGTTCCGCCAGCAACACGTGGATTTTGGCATCGGACAGGCGGCGCGCTTCCGTCCCCCACCTTACCAGAAGCCGATAGCTCCAGGAAAAGAATTTCAGCTCCGGGACGTGACGAATCAGGCTATCGCGAACGCCTATGGGCCCAAGGCGGTAGTTATCGATGACCGGTTGGAGGTCGTCTTCGTACGTGGTGATGTGAGTCCCTATCTTCGACTGTCGGCTGGGGAAGCAGGTCTGAACATTTTGGACATGGTACGGACCGATGTCCGTATGGAATTGCGGACATTGATTCACAGAGCTGTTCGCGCACGAATCCCTGTACGTGGCACACAACATCAACTAACCGACGGTGACACGGACACGCTGTTCCGTATTCTCGTGACTTCGGTTTCGTCGACCGACGAAACAGAGCAGTTAATCCTTGTAGTATTCGAGGAACAAACCATTAAGGCCCCTGATTTACCCGCACCCGATAAGGAAAAACAAAGCCACCTCGATCCACACATACGGGCGCTCGAACAAGAACTCGCGACAACACGAGAGTATCTGCAGACGACAGTAGAAGAGTTAGAGACGGCGAACGAGGAGCTCCAATCCGCAAACGAAGAGCTGCAGTCGACCAATGAAGAACTGCACTCATCTAATGAAGAATTACAGACCGCCAATGAAGAATTACAGTCCACAAACGAAGAACTGGCCACGGTTAACCAAGAACTTCAGGTTAGATCGACCGAACTAATCAACGCACATACTGACATAGACAATATTATAAGTAGTGTCGGGTTTGCACTGATCGTTGTGGATCGACATTTGCGGGTGCAACGATTTACGCCAGACACAACGAAACTCTTTGCCCTTTCGGGGATATTTATAGGTGAACCACTGGCAAAACTAACATCTCAGGCTCATCTACCCGACCTTCATAAAGAGATAATGACGGTCATAGACCAAGCAGCGGTGTCTGAACAAGAAATCACTACAGAACACAATACCTATTGGTTGACGATTGCGCCGTATTACTCCTACGAGAAAATAGCGGTTGGAGCGATTCTGACGTTTTTCGATAGAACCGAACGGCAACGGGCGGAGCGAGCAGTGCGGGAGGCCCGGGAATATGCCGAGAACATTGTGGAGACGGTGCGTGCACCGCTGCTGGTCCTTGACGAAGACTTGCGGGTGATCTCGGTGAATCGGGCTTTCTATGAGACCTTCAAGGCCACGCCGGAAGAGACGGAGAACAAGTACGTCTACGACTTGGGTGACCAGCAGTGGGACATCCCCCGTCTCCGCCAGCTTCTGCAAGATATCCTCCCCAAGGAAGGACGGCTTGACGATTTCGAAGTCGAGCACGAGTTCCCGACCATTGGGCGTAAGACGGTGCTCCTGAACGCCCGACGGATATCTCATGAGGCTGAGGAGACCAACAAGATTCTCCTCACCATCGAGGATATCACCGAGCGCAAGCGGGTCGGGGAAGCGTTACAGGAGAACTATCAGCGCAGCCAGGCTGTCCTCGACACGGCCGTGGCCGGCATTATCACCATCGATGAACGAGGCGTCATCGAGTCCTTCAGCAAGTCCGCTGAAAGACTCTTTGGCTACCCGGCATCCGAGGTCATCGGCAAGAACGTGAACATGCTCATGCCGTCACCCTACCGTGACGAGCATGACGAGTATTTGCGCCACTATCGGGATACCGGTGAGAAAAAGATCATTGGTATCGGCCGAGAAGTGACGGCCCAGCGCAAGGGTGGCGACACCTTCCCAATCGATCTTGCCATCAGCGAGGTGCGCCTCCCCGGAAAGCGGCTGTTTACGGGTTTTGTTAACGACATCACCGAGCGCAAGCGGGCCGAGGCGGCGTTGCGAAGAAGCCAGGCGATGCTGGTGGAAGCGCAGCGGATCGCCCACGTCGGCAGTTGGGAGTGGGATCTCGTGCAACACAAGTTGTACTGGTCGGATGAGCAGTACCGTATTTTCGGTTGTGAGCGCGAAAAGTTTACGCCGTCCCTCAAATCGTTCCTTAAGCGGGTCCATCCAGATGACCGGGAATCCGTCAGCGAACGCTTTAGCGCGGCGACCTCGCAGGACAAGCCCTATACCGTCGATTATCGAATCGTTTTGCCCGATGGGGCGATACGATTTCTCCATGCCACCGCCCAGTTGGAGCACGATGCCGATGGTCAACCCGTGCGCTTGATAGGCACCGATCAAGACATCACCGAGTCTCACGAGCTCTCTCAGCAACTCACCCACCAAGCGAGCCACGACGCCTTGACGGGCTTGATCAATCGACGAGAGTTCGAACAGCGTCTGGAGCGGGTACTGCGGACGGCGAGGGCCGAGGGCGCGGAGCACGCCTTGTGTTACTTAGACCTGGACCAGTTCAAGGTCATCAACGACACCTGTGGTCACGTGGCCGGCGACGAGCTTTTGCGTCAACTTGGGGTATTGTTAACTGAACGGGTCAGAAAACGGGATACCTTGGCCCGCCTGGGGGGTGATGAGTTCGGCGTGTTGCTGGAGCGCTGTTCGCTCGGGCAGGCCAGACGGGTGAGCAACGCCCTGCGCAAGGTGATTGAGGGCTTCCGGTTTTTGTGGGAGAAGAAGACCTTCAGGGTCGGGGTCAGTATTGGTGTGGTCCTCATCACGAAAGACTCCGAGACTACAACAAACATACTAAAAGAGGCAGATTCCGCCTGCTATGCGGCCAAAGACGAAGGGCGCAACCGCGTTCACGTCTACCGCGCCGACGATGCGGAACTGGCGAAGCGACAGGGCGAGATGCAGTGGGTAGCCCGGATTCAACGGGGCCTGGAGGAAGAACGGTTCCATCTGGATGTCCAGCCCATCACCCCGGTAAACGGTACCGCCGATGGCGGGTACTACGAGCTGCTCCTCCGAATGAAGGATGAGGAGGGGCAGGTAGTGCCACCAGGTGTGTTCCTCGCGGTAGCCGAGCGTTACAACCTGTCTACCAAGCTGGACCACTGGGTCATCGCCACTGCCTTTGAGTGGCTCACCCAGCATTCGCAGCAACTGGAACGCTTGTTCCTGTGCTCTATCAACCTATCTGGCCACTCGCTGGGCGATGAGAAGTTTCTGGAGTTCGTCAATCGGCAGTTCAATGAGACGAAGCTACCGCCGCAGAAGATCTGCTTCGAGGTCACCGAGACGGCAGCGATTGCCGATCTGGCCAGTGCTGCCCGCTTTATCAAAGTGCTCAAGCAGCGAGGCTGCCGGTTTGCCCTCGACGATTTCGGCAGTGGTCTGTCCTCGTTTGCTTATCTTAAGAACCTGCCAGTGGATTTCCTAAAGATCGATGGGGTATTTGTGAAGGACATCATTGGGGACCCCATCGCCCTGGCAATGGTCAATTCCATCAACGATATCGGTCATGTGATGGGCAAACAAACGATTGCTGAGTTCGTAGAAAACGACGCCATACTAAAACGGCTGCAAGAGGTTGGCGTCGATTACGCCCAGGGGAATTACATTGGTCGGCCAAGGCCGCTTGGGGAAGTGCTATAGTGCTGCCCTACTATCTGTCGGCGCACACAATCCGCCGTCGCAAGTAAGGCAAGTAGCACGTTGTCAGGATCGGGGCCCGCAGAAACCTGTTTTCTTTAGGGTGGCCGACGCCTCATCGATGTCCGGCTTTATCCATGCAATCCCGTAATGCTGTATGCAGTTCGCTAACGAGCCGTAGCATCGCCCTTTCTTCAATACGGGTCGACTAGGTGCTATACCCTATTAGTAGCAGCAGTTAGTTATCGCAGTTTGTTATTAGTTAGTGAGTGGCGCGGTGTCCGCAGCCGAGGGGGTTGCCTGCGGCAACAAACCACTCTAGACATCCTCGTTTCAGGGCGTAGCCTACGCCAGCGGCCAACGAGGGCCCAGCTGCAACATGCAAGGGACGTGCGGAATCCTCGAAACCACCTCTTTATCGACTAGCGCATACCGGTACTTATGAATAAACGGACGATCCTTCTCGTAGATGACGAAGAAAACATCCTCCGCTCGCTCGAGCGCCTGTTGCGTCGGGATGGTTATCGCATATTAAAGGCGACTAGCGGCCAGGCAGGCCTGGAAGTGCTGAAGCAAAACCCTGTCGGCGTCATTATCTCAGATCAACGCATGCCGGGAATGACGGGGGTCGAATTCCTAAGCAAGGTGAAGGATCTCTATCCGCACACCGTGCGCATTGCCTTGAGCGGCTATACCGAACTCAAGTCGGTGACGGACGCCATCAATAAGGGTGCGATATATAAGTTTCTGACAAAGCCCTGGGACGATGACCTGCTTCGGGCAAACGTTCAGGAGGCGTTCGAGCATTTCGAGCTAGCACATGAAAATGAGCGCTTGGCTAAGGAACTGCAAAACGCCAACGAACAGATTGCCCGTATGAGACAGAAGTGAGAAACACGCACGACACAAGAGCGCCAATCGGCATGTATCGACCGGCAAGCGTTTTGGGATGGCCGGCACCATGCTTGCCGCGCTCGTCGTCAATTGCAGGACAAGTCTGGACCACGGAACAAAGGACCAGACAGTCGGATAGGGGAGGCGGTGATGGTGCACACCATCCTCTTGGTTGAGGACGAGTGGATGTACCGCAACGCCGTCAAGCGGGCGCTCAAAGATGGGGGACACCGCTTCTTAGAGGCAGACGGTGGTCGAACGGCGCTGGAGTTGGTGGGGTCTAATGCGGTGGACCTCATTTTGCTGGATCTGGTGATGCCCGACATGGACGGCTTCGCGTTTCTGAAGGAATTCCGCCTCAACGCAGACTGGCAGAGGATTCCAGTGTGTGTGATGACTGCCTGGGCAGACGGTGTCAAGCGGCGCAAAGCGATTGACTTGGGGGCGGATGACTTCGTCGGCAAACCCGTGGACAACATAGAGTTGGAGACCCGCATCAAGTCGCTGCTGCGGCTCAGCCAGTACCAACAGCAATTGAGCGATTTGAACGCCGAGCTGGAGGCGCAGGTCAAGCAACGCACGAGTTATTTAGAAGCGGCGTTGGAAGAACTGGAGCAGGCCTGGGAGCAAAGCACGCGCGATGCGCTAACAGGGGTCTTTAACCGGCGGTTTATGTGGGAATGGTTACTGCCACAACTGCGACAGGCCGCCCGCGAGCAGATACCGCTTGCCTGCTTGATGATGGATGTCGACGGTTTCAAGCACATAAACGACTCCTACGGACATGGCGTGGGGGACGAGATTCTAAACGGCTTCACTCGGATTGCCGCCAAGTGTGTTCGTGGGTCCGATATCATTGTCCGTTATGGCGGTGACGAATTCGTGGCCCTGTTACCGAAATGTAACCTAGAAGGAGGCCGAGCAGTTGCGGAACGAGTTCGCCAGGACGTGATGTCCTCGCAGCTGTCATCGCTGAAGATCGGGGATGTCACCTGCAGCATTGGCGTAGCCTTATATGACCCAGAAGACCCGCTGACGGGGACGGAGTTGCTTAAACACGCCGATAGAGCACTCTATGACGCCAAGGACGCGGGACGCAATTGCGTCGCGGTACTTGAAAGACCGATTCGTGATGACAAGTAAGGCTCAACAAGCCGGGTTTGATAATGATTGGGCCTGATCTTATGGACCAGACGCAAGACACAGAGCTGCACCGTGCTTATGACCTGTACCGCATCGGCCAGGCTATCGCACGGCAGGACAAAGGTGAGGTGCAGCGGAAGATCCTCGAGCACATCGTGTCCGGATTCGGGGCCTCTTCCAGCTGTATTGCGTTGGTCGAAAAGGGCAAAGATCGCCTGCATATCGTTATGGGTGTTGGCCATCCAGCTAATTTTATCGGCAGTACCGTCAAGCTAGGTGAAGGGATAATGGGATGGGTAGCGCAAGAAGGGAGCCCGCTGCTGCTAAATGGCGATGTCGTCAATGACATCCGGTTCGGTAATCTGGTGCAGAAGTCAAGAAGACCTCGCTCGGCCATGTGCTGGCCGCTAAAAGTGGAACAGAACGTCATCGGAGTGCTAAGCATCAATCGCGACACGAATATTCCTCCATTTACGGAAGAAGATCTCGAACAGGGCGGCATGATGATAAATATCATCAGTGTGGTTATTGACAACATACGGCTTCACGCCGAGCGACAGAGCCAAATGGAGGCGCTCGAGACCGCCAATGCACGCCTGGAGAAAATCAACAAGAAGCTACAGGATGTTCAGCAGCAGGTGCTGCATGCAGATAAGATGGCATCGATCGGCCAGTTGGCGGCTGGTGTGGCACACGAGATCAATAATCCAGTGGGTTACATCAACTCTAACGTCGGGACACTGCGGAAATATGTCCTCGATCTGTTCCGGCTACTGGATGCTTATGAACAGATTGAATCGGAGGTCTCGGAGCCGCTACTCGATGGCATCCGTGCATTGAAGGAAGAGCTCGAATTGGCCTACCTGAAGGGAGACACGCACGAGTTGATCAACGAAACTCAAGAAGGCATTACGCGGGTCAAACAGATCGTCCAGGATCTGAAAGATTTTTCGCATGTTGGTGAGGCCGAGTGGCAATGGGCCGACCTGCATACGGGAGTTGATAGCACACTCAACATCGTTCACAACGAGCTGAAGTACAAAGCCGAAGTCATCAAGGAATATGGCGACCTACCGGCCGTCGAGTGCATCGCGTCGCAGCTGAATCAAGTGTTCATGAACATCCTGGTCAATGCCGCACACGCTATCGAGGATCACGGCACTATCACCATACGTACCGGTACTGACGGCAAGGGTTGGGTGTACGTGGCGATCAGGGATACGGGGAAGGGAATTTCACTGGAGCACAAGAAGCGAATCTTCGATCCTTTGTTTACGACCAAGTCCGTTGGCGAAGGTACCGGCCTTGGCCTATCGCTGTCCTATAGCATCGTAAGCAAGCATGGCGGTCACATCGAGGTAGATTCTCAGCTCGGCCAAGGCAGCACCTTTACCGTGTGGTTACCCGTACAGCAAGCTGAGGCGATGGCGGAAGGATAATAGCAGTGTGCAACTGCAATTCCGCGAGTTACGTTCGCACCGATAGGAGATAGACGTATGCACAAAGTGATATTGGTAGACGACGAGGAAAACGTCCTCAAAGCCTTGAAACGGGCGCTGGCAACCGAACCGTATGATATCGAAATCTATACTAATGGTGTGGATGTGCTGGAACGCGCCAAGACGACTGCCGTTGATCTGGTGTTGTCAGACTACCGCATGCCAGCCATGGATGGCGTGGCTTTGCTGACCGAATTAAAAAAACTGCAACCCGACACGATGCGACTGATT
>JAOTYS010000683.1 GCA_029861795.1 Gammaproteobacteria bacterium
AGTTCCTTACCGACTTGGGGGCCCACAAACTCCACCCGCCGCATCTGTACCGCACAGTCGGCAACCTCACCGCTGCCACCACGACATTTTTGTACCCTATCTTGCTGAGTCTCGCTCAACTGTTCGTCGTAAACCGCGCGCAAGCTCTCCATGATCGAAGTGCTAAGCGCTGCACCCTCGGAGCCCAGTCGCGCCGGTAGACGTATCAGAATGTCCCGAGCCGTGCCAAAGTACTGCACTAATGCATCATCGAGTCCGGCATCGGCCAACGTGTCGCGCACATTTGCGATATCTGCTGCGTCAGAAAAAGACACTTCTACCAAGGTGCCGCCGGTAAAATCTATACCGAAATTCAGCCCACGCACACCGATCAACACAATGCTAACTAACAATGCGACACCGGATAAGATCAGCCCCACACGACGCAGTCCCAAAAAGTCGATAGCGGTTTCTTTGCGCAGGAATTCCATGGCTAGATCGAAAGTTTCTCTACGCGTCTTCCGCCGTAGATCAAATTGATGACACCGCGTGTGCCAAATATAGCGGTGAACATGGATGTCACAATGCCGATGCTCAATGTGATCGCAAAACCCTTAATCGGTCCGGTGCCGAAGTTGAACAATACAATCGCCGCGATCAAGGTCGTCACATTCGCATCTACGATAGTGGTGAGCGCCCGATCGTAGCCCACATGAATACTTGCCTGGGGCGAGTTTCCATTGCGCAATTCCTCACGTATGCGCTCAAATATCAACACATTGGCATCCACCGCCATACCCACCGTAAGCACGATGCCGGCGACTCCGGGAAGCGTCAAGGTGGCTTGAAATAGCGACAACACTGCGACGATCAGCACCAGGTTTAGCGCCAGCGCGAGATTCGCAACCCAGCCAAACAGTCGGTAATAAATCGTCATAAACACCAACACCAACAGAAATCCGATCATCACAGAGCGAAAACCCTGATCGATGTTGTCCTGCCCTAGGCTGGGCCCCACTGTGCGCTCTTCAATGATTTCCACAGGCGCAGCCAGCGCCCCAGCCCGCAGCAGCAGCGCCAGATCCCGCGCCTCGTCGATGCCGTCAAGTCCTTCAATCTGGAAGCGCTTGCCCAACTGGTCACGGATCACCGGAGCGGTAATGACCTCTTCGATACGCTGCTTTATCTTTATTTCATTGCCGTCGGCATCCAACTGTGGGCGACCCTCGGCGTCGCGCTTGGTGTCGCTCTTGAGCTCGATGTATACCACCGCCATGCGGTTGCCGATGTTCTCGCCAGTGATTCGCTGGTTGATGGCAGCTCCGCGCGCATCCAAGGTAATGTGCACTACCGGGCCACCGGTCTGGCTGTCCAGGCCGGCGGCGGCATCGATGATGTTATCGCCGGAATAGATGACGCGATTCTTTAGCAATACGGAACTGCCGTTGCGATGCGGATAGACCTTTGAACCCGCAGGTACCGATCCGGCCAACGCCGCTTGAAGGTCGTGCTCCTCATCAACCAGCATCATCTCTAACGTCGCCGTGCGCCCAAGTATCTCTTTGGCCTTGGCGGTGTCCTGCACACCGGGTAGCTGCACCACGATACGTTGGTTGCCTTGGCGCTGCACCACGGGCTCGGCCACACCGAGCTCGTTAATACGGTTACGCAGCGCCGTCATGTTCTGCTCCAGGGCAAATTGACCCAGTTCTTCCAAGGCCTGCTCGCCGATCCCAGCCCTAAGATAAGGATCACCTTCACGCTCAATCTCTGCGACCACCAATTCGGGCACCTGTCGTTCAATCACATCCCGGGCCCGTTCGCGATCCTCGTGGCTCCGCAGCTTGATCTCCATGCCTCCGGTCGACAGCCTGCGTACCCCCTGGTGGCGTATCCCCTCCTCGCGAAGTAACCCGCGAAGATCATCCACATAGCGCTCTTCCGCCCTACGTACAGCACTCTCCAGATCCACCTCCATTAGAAAATGCACCCCACCGCGCAGATCCAAACCGAGAAACATGGGTACCGCGCCCAGCTTTTCCATCCATTCCGGGGTCGAAGGCAATAGGCTCAAGGCCACCGTGAACTGATTCCCTAGGGCCTGCTGCACCACATCGCGTGCCTTGAGCTGCTGCTCGGTATCGGCAAATCGCAGCTTCGCGCCTTTTTCATCCATCATTGCCGATTTAATACTAATGCCGGCGTCACTCAAGGTGCTTTCTATGCGTTGCAACACCGCTGTATCAACGTGGGTAGCGCGCACCCCGACGACGTGGATACCGGGATCCTCGCCATAGAGATTGGGAAACGCATAGAAAAATCCCGGCACAACGATTGCCAGGATTAGTACATATTTCCAGAGCGGATACTGATTAAGCATTCAGGTGGAGTTTGAGCC
>JAOTYS010000007.1 GCA_029861795.1 Gammaproteobacteria bacterium
CCGGCCCGGGTCGGGAAACGCGTTGGCGGAGGCCATTACCTCGAGCTACCAACAAGGGAAACCCATACTCACCTACTACTGGGGACCAAGTTGGGTTTTAGGAAAACTAGACCTGGTGATGTTGGAGGAGCCGGCCTACGAGGAAGCGAAGTGGCAGCAGCTTTCCAGAACAAATGGGCGATCCGAGGCGACGGCTTATCCATCCGTAGAAATCAGCATTGGTGTGAATACAGAATTCGCAAATGCTGCCCCAGGGATAGCCGAGTTCCTGAAAAAGTACAGAACGTCCAGCGCGATTGTGAGCGATGCCCTTGCTTACCTTCATGACAACAAAGTATCCACGCCAAAGGAAATGGCCGAATACTTTTTAAAGACAAATGAACGAATCTGGACTCTATGGGTGCCGGAGGATGTTGCCCAGGCGACAAAAGCCGCGTTGAATTGAGTTGGCTTAGGGCAGCGAAGAATATCCTGGATTATTTCACGGCAAAAGCGCACAGCTCACCAACGCGCTGCCACTGCGGATCGGAAGAGACGAAGTGGACGAAAAATCCGTCGACGTCTAGTGCTGCAGGATCTGACTCAGAAATAGCTGGGTCCGTTCATTCTGCGGATTGTTGAAGAATTCTTCGGGTTCGTTCTCTTCAATGATCTCGCCCTCATCCATGAAGATGACACGATTTGCCACCGTTTTGGCAAAGCCCATCTCGTGGGTCACGCATAACATGGTCATCCCTTCCTGCGCTAACTCGACCATGACGTCCAACACCTCTTTGATCATCTCTGGGTCCAGTGCGGAGGTGGGTTCGTCAAACAGCATGACCTTTGGGTTCATGCAGAGT
This sequence comes from Gammaproteobacteria bacterium, assembly GCA_029861795.1. Next base: position 843 of record JAOTYS010000007.1, read on the forward strand.
GAACGGGCAATGGCAACGCGCTGTTGCTGACCACCTGAGAGTTGACCAGGGTATTTTTGAGCTTGTTCCGGTATCTTCACGCGTTCAAGCAGTTTCGTCGCGATTTCCTCGGCTTCGGCGCGTGGCATTTTGCGCACCCAAATCGGGGCGAGGGAGAGGTTGTCCATCACGGTTAGATGAGGGAACAGATTAAAGTGTTGGAACACCATTCCCACTTCGCGACGAATCTGTTCGATGTGTTTGAGATCGCCAGTGAGTTCTGTTCCCTCTACGATGATTTGTCCTCGCTGATGCTCCTCGAGGCGATTGATGCAGCGAATCAGGGTGGACTTACCGGAGCCCGATGGTCCACAGATGACGATACGTTCGCCTTTGTTGATTGTGAGGTTAATATTCTTGAGTACATGGAACTGACCGTACCATTTATGCATGTCGATGAGCTGGATCATGACCTCTTCTGAGACGGTCATGGTGGCTGGTGCTTGTGCGTGCTCTGACATTATCAATCTCCTCGTTGCCTACCCCTAGCTGTTGTCCCGGTTTAAAAGCCGGTGTGAAGCTTCTTCTCCAGGTTCTGGCTGTATCGTGACATAGAAAAACAAAAGCACCAGAAACCGAACGCCACAAACACGTACCCCTCGACTGCGAAGCCCAACCAGTCGGGGTTGGTAGCGGCCAGTTGGGCCATACCAAGAAAGTCGAACAGGCCAATGATCAACACTAGCGTCGTGTCTTTGAACAAGCCAATGAACGTGTTGACGATGCCGGGAATCACCATCTTGAGCGCCTGGGGCATTACGATGAGTCCCATGCTCTTCCAGTAGCTCAAACCTAAAGCAGAGGCGGCCTCGAACTGGCCTTTGGGTATCGCTTGAAGACCGCCGCGGACCACTTCCGCCATGTATGCGGCGGAGAAAAGCATCACACCGATCAACGCCCGTAGCAGTTTGTCAAAATAAGTCCCCTCCGGCATGAACAACGGAAACATCACCGAGGACATGAACAAGACCGTAATCAATGGCACGCCGCGCCAGAACTCAATAAAGGCAACACATATCGCTCTGACGATGGGCATGTCGGAGCGGCGCCCTAATGCGAGGACGATTCCTAGGGGAAGCGACGCAACAATACCCAATACCGCGATCACCAGGGTGAGGAATAGCCCGCCCCAAAGCGGCGTTTCCACCCCCATCAGTCCAAAGGAGTCACCGACAAACAGGTAATAAGCGATGAGTGGGAAGACGACGAGCAAAAACAGCCCCAACCATCCCTTCCACGGGAAACGCGGTATCAACAACAAGATCAGAGAAATCGCAAAGATTATGTACGCCGCGTTGATTCGCCAAAGTTCGGTGTTGGGGTAACGACCGTACATGAGTTGTTTGAACCACACTTTGATGAATACCCAACACGCACCTTCTTTCACGCAGTCTTCACGGGTCTGGCCGCTGAAATTGGCGTCGATGAACGCCCAGCTGAGAATTGGAGGAACTACTAAATAGATCAAATACAGGCCGAGCAACGTGAGCCCAATATTGAGCGGTGATGACAACAAGTTCGCACGCATCCAGCCCAGCACACCGACGGTGGAGGCTGGTGGGGGCAGATCGGGGTGATGACCGGGTTGATAGGTTTCGTTGGTCATGGCCTAACGCTCCACCAGGGCCATCTTCTGGTTGTACCAGTTCATGAACGCCGAGATCAGCAGACTTATCAGCAGATAGATTCCCATGGTGATGCCCATGATCTCCACCGCTTGTCCGGTCTGCATTAGTGCGGTGCCAGCAAAGACCAGCACCAAATCCGGGTAAGCGATGGCAGCGGCCAGCGATGAGTTTTTGGTGAGGTTTAGATACTGACTGGTTAGCGGTGGAATAATGACCCGCGACGCCTGTGGAATGATCACCAGGCGCAGGGTTGGGCCCGGTCGGAGACCCACGGCATAAGCCGCCTCGGTCTGTCCATGACTCACGGCGAGGATGCCGGCGCGCACAATTTCTGCGATGAACGCCGCAGTGTACATAGACAACGCGAGCATCAAGGCGACGAATTCCGGGATCAGACCTACACCGCCTCTGAAGTTGAATCCTTGGAGTTCCGGAAAGCTCCAGCTCAATGGGAATCCGGCTAACGCCGCGGCCAACAGGGGGAGACCGATGAGCAGCGCCAAAGAGACATAGACCGTATGAAATTGTTGTCCGGTGCGCTCTTGGCGTTGGTGGGCCCAGCGGGCAATAATGACCACGGCCACGATCGCGATTCCAAGGGCCGCTGCAACCAGCCAGAAACCCTCTTCAAATACCGGCGCGGGCGTGATGATGCCGCGATTGTTGAGAAAGATCATATCGAACAGCGATGCGCTGTTACGCGGCGAAGGCAGCGCCCTTAACACGGCGAAGTACCAGAAGAAGATCTGTAGCAGCAAAGGGATATTGCGCAGCACTTCGATGTACACCATCGCCATCCTTGCAATGAGCCAATTTCTAGACAGTCGGGCTATGCCAATGATGAGACCGAGGATGGAGGCAAATACGATAGAAACCGCTGAGACCAAAATGGTATTGAGAAATCCGACCAGGAAAGCGCGACCGTAGCTGTGCTCTTCCGAATACTCGATCAGACTCATCGAGACGCTAAAGCCTGCGGTGGTCTGTAGAAACCCGAATCCCGAAGCGATGCCCTGACGCTCCAGATTTTGTACGGTGTTGTTGCCGATATAGGCAAAGCCCAAGAGAATCAGGATGAGTACCACCACCTGAAAGAAGATGGCCCGATACCGGGGATCGTTCCAGATCGGTGGTCTTGCCGGTGGGGCGGCGGCAGTGGTGGATAATTCAGCCACGTCTAGTGCTTTCTGGTGTGCTTAGCGCTCGGTAACGAAAGTTTTAAGACGTTACGGCAGCCCAAAAAGAAAACGGAGTGCGCTCGCCCTGGTCAAGGTCGAACACACTCCGTTAGTCACGCTATTACGTTCTGACGATGTACTGCTATCGAATCGGCATGGGATACATCAGTCCACCTTGATTCCACAGTGCATTGACGCCACGCTGTAGCTGCACCGGGGTATCGGGTCCGACGTGCGTGTCAAAGGACTCGCCGTAGTTTCCGACCTGGCGCACAATGTCGGCAGCCCAATCCGGGTTATCCAGCCCAAGGTTCTTGGCGGTGTCGCCCTCGACACCCATGAAACGCTTGACCGATGGATTGTCGGAGCTTGCCATCTCGTCAATGTTCCCTGAGGTGAGGCCAAGCTCTTCAGCTTCTATCATGGCGATCAACGACCACTTGACGATATCAAACCACTGGTCATCGCCGTGGGCGACCACCGGCCCCAGAGGCTCTTTGGAGATGACTTCCGGTAGCACGATATGGGCGTCAGGCTCTTTCAGCTTTAACCGTTGTGCCGCCAGCCCGGATTGGTCAGTGGTGTATGAATCGCAGCGACCCGCATCGTAGGCTGCCACCACCTCATCGGCCTTCTCGAATGCAACGATCTCGTACTCCATGTTGTTGGCACGGAAATAGTCCGCAAGATTGAGCTCCGTGGTGGTGCCGATGTTGGTGCAAACAGAGGCGCCCGCAAGTTCCAGCGCACTCTTTACGCCAAGATCTTTGCGTACCATGAAACCTTGCCCGTCGTAGTAGTTGACGCCGGCGAAATTGATGCCAAGCGCGGTGTCCCGGGTCAGCGTCCAAGTGGTATTGCGTGACAGCATGTCGATCTCGCCGGACTGCAACGCGGTGAAGCGTTCTTTAGCAGTCAGCGGGCTGTACTTCACTTTGTCTGCATCGCCAAACACCGCGGCCGCGACAGCGCGACAAACATCGACGTCAATGCCGGTCCAATTACCTTGCTCGTCAGGATTAGAGAAGCCGGGGACACCTTGGCTGACGCCGCACTGGACAAAGCCTTTGGATTTGACGTCATCCAGTGTGCCGGCCTGGGATACACCAGCCACAGAGAGAGAGGCGGCAACCGCGGTAGCGGCTAGGGATTTTCCAAGATTCATGACAACCCTCCAGTTGGGATTATTTCTTAAAGCTTCTGTCAGAGCTGTGCCAGGCCGAGGCTATCAGATGATTGGCTAGACTGGCCGGGCCAGCGAGAAATGTTGCTCGAACGGGGCCAAGCTTACACAACGATTTCTCTCGCCTCAAGCCATTGTAACGGATTGAGTGGAATCAGGCCGCTTTTTCTTGCCCCTGATAGGCCTCCATGGGTGGGCAGCTACACACTAGGTGGCGGTCGCCGTAAACATTGTCGATGCGACCCACCGGAGGCCAATATTTGTCTTCGCGCAAGGCGCTCAGCGGGAAGAAAGCCTCCTCTCGGGTATAGGGCATGGTCCATTCTCCTTCCACCAGCAGATGATGTGTATGCGGCGCGTTGCACAGCACGTTGTTTTCTGGATCAGCTTCGCCAGACTCCACTGCGGAGATCTCTTTTCGGATCGCAATCATGGCGTCACAAAAGCGGTCGAGCTCTCGTTTGGCTTCGCTTTCGGTGGGCTCGATCATCAGCGTGTCTGGTACGGGAAACGACATAGTTGGGGCATGGAAGCCATAATCCACCAAGCGTTTCGCCACATCGTCGACAGTAATTCCGCACGATTCTTTGATGGGTCGCAGGTCGACAATACATTCGTGGGCGACCATCCCATTCTTGCCGGTGTAGAGAATGGGGTAATGCGGGGCTAGCCGGTGCGCGATGTAATTTGCGCTGAGGATAGCGATTTCCGTGGCTTTGCGAAGACCGGCACTTCCCATCATCGCGATGTAAGCCCATGATATCGGCAGAATACTGGCCGATCCCCAGGGCGCTGCGGAGATTGTCCCGATCGTTCCCTGCTCGCCAGCGGCCGGGTTGACCCCCTCTACTACTGCATGGTCTGGCAAGAACGGGGCAAGGTGTTCGCGCACGCCAATGGGTCCCATGCCCGGTCCACCACCGCCATGCGGAATACAGAAGGTCTTGTGTAGGTTGATATGTGCCACATCTGCACCGATCTCTGCGGGCCGACAAACGCCTAACAATGCGTTCAGATTGGCTCCGTCCATGTAAACCTGTCCACCATGGTCGTGAATGATCTGACAAATCTCACGTATCGATTCCTCGAACACGCCGTGGGTTGAAGGATAGGTGATCATCAATGCGGCGAGTTGTCCCTTGTGCTCCGCTGATTTTGCCTTGAGGTCTGCTACATCCACATTGCCTTGGTCGTCGCATGCGACCACTACTACCTTCAATCCCGCCATGTGCGCACTCGCCGGGTTGGTACCGTGGGCGGAGGCGGGGATGAGACATATATCGCGACTGTTCTCTCCACGGCTTTCGTGATACTTACGAATGGTTAGCAACCCCGCATACTCTCCTTGAGAGCCAGCATTGGGTTGCAACGATATGGCATCGAAACCCGTACACTCACACAGCATCTCTTCCAGCTCTTCAAACAGTTGTTGATAACCTTGGGTTTGATCCAGGGGCGCGAACGGATGCATGGCGCTAAACTGCCGATAGGTGACCGGTAACATCTCTGTGGTGGCATTGAGCTTCATGGTGCACGATCCCAACGGGATCATGGCACGGTCTAAGGCAATGTCTTTGGCTGCAAGCCAACGCAAATAGCGCAGCATTTCGGTCTCACCATGGTAAAGATGAAACACCGGGTGGATGAGAAACTCCGTGGTCCGCTGTAAGTCGTCTGGAATACATTCCTCGACCACTGCATCGAGCTCGTCGATGCTCACTGTCTTGTCGGCTTTAGTCGCGAACAATCGCCACAAAGCCTCTATATTCACGCGTCGACTGGTTTCATCGAATGAGATCCCAAGATGGTCGGCATCTACGACGCGCAAGTTGATGCGAGACTCCCGTGCTTTGGCTACGATGCGAGCGGCCTGACCAGGGACTCGCACGGTGATGGTGTCAAAAAAAGCGTTGGTGACGACCTCAAAGCCAAGGCGGCGTAGCCCCTCTGCGGCGATCAGCGTCTTTCGATGGACTCGCTCGGCAATGGTGCGCAAACCTTCCGGACCGTGATAGATGGCATATAATGCGGCAATCACTGCGAGCAGCACTTGCGCTGTGCAGATGTTGCTTGTGGCCTTTTCACGGCGAATATGTTGCTCCCGGGTTTGCAACGCCATGCGTAACCCAGGGCGGCCATGACTGTCGACCGATACTCCGATGATGCGTCCGGGAGCGGACCGCTTGAACGCATCCCTGGTGGCAAAATAAGCAGCGTGGGGACCACCGTAGCCCATCGGAACACCGAAGCGCTGAGTGCTGCCAACAGCAATATCCACACCCATCTCACCCGGTGGTGTCAACAATGTCAGGCTCAGAATGTCCGCAGCCGCAATGACTATGGCGTGTTTCGCGTGGGCTTGTTCGACCACCGCACGGATATCGTGGAGCTGCCCGCTGGAACCAGGGTATTGCAGTAACAGTCCAAACCCGTCATGGGTTGCGATCTCTGTGTACGGATCGCCCACCACCACGTCGAGTCCCAGATACCGGGCACGGGTCTGCACCACCGCGATTGTTTGTGGGTGACAGTCTTTGTCTACAAAAAACAGAGAGGACTTGCTCTTGGTCACGCGCTTGGCCATGGCCATGGCTTCGGCCGCTGCAGTAGCCTCGTCCAAAAGCGAGGCGTTGGCGAGGTCCATCGCGGTTAAGTCGATGATCATTTGCTGAAAATTGAGCAGCACCTCCAGGCGGCCCTGACTGACCTCAGCCTGATACGGCGTATAGGCGGTGTACCAACCCGGGTTCTCTAAAACGTTACGTTTGATCACTGCAGGCAGCACGGTTCCGTAGTACCCCATGCCAATCATGGAAATAAAAATCTTATTACGCTCGCGCATCCTACGAAGGTAAGTCACGGTTGCCCGTTCGCTCATGGCGTCATCGAGTTCGAGGGGGCGATCGGACGTGATCGACTTTGGGACTGACTTCTCTATTAGGTCGTCCAAAGACTCCAAAGACAGGGCATCGAGCATCTGCTGAATTTGTGCCTCCCCCGGACCAATGTGGCGACGTACGAAGTCCCCGCGCATCTCCAGTTGTTGCAACGAGCGTCTGGCGTTCGGCATTGTGTCCCCCTTTATTTGCTTGACTGATCCTCGATCTATCCTTCGCTGACGGAAGGACGTCGAGGCTATAAAAAAGTTAGGTTTGCGCTTTCAACTAATCAACACTTTGTAAGCAGCCTCATCTAACAGCGTATTGAGTTCGGCAGGGTCGGTCATCTTGAGCTTGATGAACCATCCGTCACCGGTGGGATCTTCATTCACTAGACCGGGTTCATCGGCCAGGGTTTCATTAACTTCGATAATTGTGCCGCTGACTGGCGCTTTGACGTCACCCGCTGCCTTGACCGATTCGATCACGGCAGCGTTCTCTCCCTTGCTAAACTCTTGTCCAACTTCCGGTAATTCCACGTAAACGAGCTCACCCAGTTGATCCTGAGCGAAGTCGGTAATTCCCACAATAGCGATATCTTCGTCCTCTATCGTGACCCATTCATGATCCTCGGTGTATTTCGTTTCGCTCATCGGAATCACTCCTCGATGTCGTGATGTGGTTGCCACGTGCTAGATAATAGCGTTTTTGCTTAGTATTCGATTGCTGGAGATTGTCTAAGTTCTGTCAATTGTATAGATCCCACATAGTGATGAGTGAGATTATCTTATCCGCGATAATAGTGCTGTGTTACAAACGGAAGTTTAACGACGCGAACCGGCAATAACTTGCCCCTCACCAGGGCTTCTAGTTTAGTGCCGGGGGCACAATGGTCGGTCTGAACGTATCCCATCGACACTGGCCCCCCAACAGTTGGGCCATATCCTCCGCTGGTGACGTGACCCACTGTTTCGCCGTCCTCGGTTTTTAGCTCAGCGCCCTCTCGGACTGGCGCTTTACCTTGGGGTTGGATGCCTACACGTTTTCGTCGGCCGCCATGTTTGATCTGCCCTAGGATTACCTCGGCGCCTGGGAATCCCCCAGGGCGAGCGCCACCGTTTCTGCGTGCCTTGGATACTGCCCAGCCAAGGTTCGCTTCGATGGGTGAGGTCGTTGCGTCGATGTCATGGCCGTACAGACATAGGCCCGCCTCAAGCCGCAATGAGTCTCTGGCGCCTAAGCCAATGGGCTTGACTTCATTCTGAGCCAACAGCGTGCGCGCAAGGCCTTGCGCCTTGTTTGCCGCCACAGAGATCTCAAACCCATCTTCGCCAGTGTATCCCGATCGTGTCACAAGACAGTCGGCGTCACCGATGTTGACGCGTGCAGCTCTCATAAAAGTCAGCAGTGCGAGCTCCGGCGCCAGCCGCGACATTATTCCCCCGGCCTGTGGTCCCTGCAGTGCTAGTAACGCCCTATCGCTCAACACTTCAATGTTACATCGGTCACTTAGATATTTCCGCAGATGTTCGATGTCTTGCTCTTTGCACGCTGCATTGACAACAATGAATAAGTGGTCATCTGAATTAGTGATCATCAGATCATCGAGGATTCCGCCATCCTCGTTGGTAAACAATGCATAACGTTGTTGGTTTACGGCAAGTCCAACCAAGTCAACAGGTACCAGAGTCTCCAAGGCGGCGGCATCGTTGCCGCTCAGTCGTATTTGTCCCATATGAGAGACATCAAACAGCCCGGCGTGTTCGCGGGTGTGGAGGTGCTCTTTAATAATGCCGTCGCGATATTGTAGAGGCATCTCATAACCTGCAAACGGCACCATCTTTGCTCCCAGCTCGACATGTAAATCGAACAATGGTGTGCGGTCTGGGTCGCTTTGGCTATTAGACATGTTCTTGATAGGTCAGTTTGTGCTATTCGAGAAATGATACAAAGAAGAGTTGTGCGTAGGTCCGTCGCCCCGCGAGGTCGGCAGAGCCATCGGTGTTACACGTTTGTGAGAGCAGGCACATGTGTTTGTTAGTCTACCAGCGCTTTGTTATTTGAGAAATTCGCAATTAAAATTGCGTTGTTAAGACCGATTGGGCATGCAGATCTAAACTAAATCTTAGCCCAAAGCTTTTCAAACGCTCGTATATGGCGACTGTATCGAAGGGCGTTGGCAGTGTAGCCCGTCACTAGCTACCAACCATAGACACCTATTGACCTATAGACCTGGCGGTTCTAGTTGAATACCAACCCTCGAGATTCTGCATCTCCTAAGACCTCCAGTCAGTCCACCGCCGGGGTACGTGCGTGCTGGGAGTCAAACGGGTGAACGTCGCGCAGCGGTTGGGGAATCCGGTACTAGTGGAGATTACACGCGCGGACCTGGTGGAAAGTTTCCATAGCGGGGCCGCCGCAGTGGTGCATGCACAAGGACAGTTGCTGGAGGCCTGGGGTGATGTCCAGCGTCCCATCTATGCTCGTTCCGCAATTAAGCCAATCCAGGCTTTGCCATTAATCGAGACTGGTGCCGCTGATCATTTTAAGCTGGGCGAGATAGAGATCGCACTGGCTTGTGCCAGCCATTCGGGCGAGCGGCAACATATTGATGCCGTGGCGAACTGGCTTGGCCGCGTGGGCCTGAGCTCTGATGATCTTGAGTGTGGCAGCCATAGCCCGCTCGACGTAGAAGCCGCGGAGTCACTGATATGCCAAGGTCAATCGCCGTCTGCATTACACAACAACTGTTCTGGAAAGCATGCTGGTTTCTTGACCACTGCACTGCACTTGGGTGACCCTGTTCGCGGATATGTCCGCGCCGATCATCCAGTACAGTGTCGAGTGAAGGCGGCGCTCGCGGAGATGACCGACAGCGAGCTGGACAATGCGCCGATGGGGATCGACGGCTGCGGAATTCCAGTGATTGGGTTGTCTCTTTGTGCCATGGCTCTTGGCATGGCCCGCTTGGGCCGTGCCGAAGTGCTGACGGGCGCACGGGCAGATGCGGCGCAAAAGATTGTGAACGCGATGATTCACGAGCCCTTTATGGTGGCAGGTACTCATCGAATCTGTACCGATGTAATTCGAGCGACTCGCGGGGATGCGGTGATCAAGACTGGAGCGGAAGGCGTATTTGCTGGAGTATTGCCCAGACTAGGTGTTGGAGTCGCAGTCAAAATAGATGATGGTAGTTCGGGCGCGGCCGAAGTCGCCATTGTCTCATTGCTGCGCTACCTCAAAGTGTTGGATAAGACCGTGGTGGAAATCTTGGCAGAACGGCTAGACCCGGTGGTTCGCAACCATGCCGGGGTTATCGTAGGGAAGCGCCATGCAGCGCGTGGTTGGCTTGGCCTCGAATCGGCATTGAGCACGGAGTTTTCTTGAAATCTGCTGAACTCAGCACGGATGATTTAACTGCCAAATCATCTAAGGCGGTGGAGACGCACGTGTGATGGCGCTCACTGCTGAATTCTTCGACGCTGTGGAGAAACTTCGGGTGTCCGGTATGGGCACTGAGAACGTCGGTCTGCTCCTGATGACGGGCACTATCCATTGTTGTCGAGCCACTCCTGAGTAAGTCGACAATCCGCAATTCTTGTCGCCGAACCCGCAATCGTAACGTCGAATTCTGGACTGAGTTGCACTGCGAGCGCCCCGCCGGGCATGTGAACATTGACCCTAGGCCCGCACAGTCCGAGCCGGTGGGCCACCGCCGCCGCTGCACAACTACTGGTGCCTGAAGCCAGGGTATAGCCTGCACCACGCTCCCAAATTTCGATACGGATATTAGTTGCATCAATAGTTTGAAGGAACTGCACGTTCGTGCGATTGGGAAATCGAGGATCAGTCTCGAGCTGTGGACCAAGGATTTTTGCTTCCATCTCGTCGATGACTGGAGAAGTGACGATGCAATGGGGATTGCCGATGGTGACCGCGCAATATTCCAATGTTCGTCCGTTGACTTCGATGCGCTCGCCGATGACCTCCCGAGGATGGCCGGCGACCGGGATGTCATTGCTGTGGAAACTCACACGACCCATCTCGACTGTAACTAGATTTTGCGCTTGGTTGACCTGGCATCTCACAACCCCGCCATGGGTGACCACGTCGAACGGTGCATCGGATACTAGCTTGCGGTCCCGGAGATACTTCGCATAGATGCGCAAGCCGTTACCGCTTTTTTCCGCCTCGCTTCCATCGGGGTTTATGATTTTTAAGTGAAAACTCTTTTGCAGTTTCTCAGAGTGGTGAACCAGAACGCCGTCGGCACCGATTCCTTTGTGGCGGTTACAAATCGCTCGCACCGCTGACGCAGTGAGGCGATCGCCCCACTTCTTTTCCTCGACTATCAGATAGTCATTGCCGAGAGCGTGATACTTGGTTAGCTCCATTTTCCGCATCAATCATGGACCAGAAGTTTGCCCATGCTGACGCGTTCCTCAATGGTATAACCCATAGACTGATAAAATTTCACAGCTTGTTCACTACGGGCGCGAACCTGAAGGTTGAGTTTGGGACAATCGACATGGACGAGGTCGCGCTCAACACGGCGCATGAGTAGAGTGCCGATACCCTGCCTGCGGTGCCGCGGACTAACCGCGAGGTAGTACACCCAGCCACGGTGACCATCGAAACCCGCCATCGCCGTGCCCGCGAGGTCCCTTTCTATTGTGGCGACGACGAACAGCTGCGGCTGCACCTTGAGTTTGTGCTTGATGTCGGTCTGCGGGTGATTCCAGGCGGGCATGTCGTCAAAGACTTGAGACCACAATGCAACCACTGACTCCTCGTCGGTGTCCGCATAGGGCCTAATCTCCACGCGCACTCGTTAGTGCCTCGAGTAGAATCGCCGGATCACCTCTACTACTCGATCTACATCCTGGGGACTGACATCCAAATGAGTAACTAGACGGGTGGGATGCCCTACGCTGACGAGGATCCCCTCGGTTTCTAAGTGCCGCTGCAGGCAAGTGAGATCTCGATCATTCACCGAGGCGAATACCATGTTGGTTTGAACGGCGTCTGGATCCACCTCAATTCGTTCGATCTCGGCAAGTCCCAAAGCGAGTCGTCTGGCATTAGCATGGTCCTCGGCGAGTCGCTCTACGTGCTGAGTCAGGGCGATCTTGCCGGCGGCCGCCAGGATGCCGGCTTGACGCATGCCGCCTCCCAATACCTTGCGCCAGCGCCGTGCCTTTTTGATCAGCTTGGCGCTACCACACAGCAACGATCCGACGGGCGCGCCTAACCCCTTGGACAGACAAAACGAAACACTGTCGAAATGCTCAGCAATGTTCCGTACCGGTACCTGTTGAGCGACGGCTGCGTTGAATATACGTGCGCCATCGAGGTGTAGGGCGAGTCCGTGGGCCTTGGCGAATTGCTCTGCATCTTTTAGGTACTGCGGAGACAGCACTTTGCCTGCCTGAGTGTTCTCTAGGCACAGCAAGCGGGTGCGTGCAAAATGAAAATCATCAGGTTTAATTGCTGCGGCCACCTGCTCGAGGTTAAGGCTGCCGTCGCTTTCGAACTCCAGCGGTTGCGGCTGGATACTGCCTAGGACGGCCGCACCGCCACCCTCGTACTTATAAGTATGCGCTTGCTGTCCAACGATATACTCATCGCCCCTTTCACAATGGCCGAGTAACCCCAATAGATTGCCCTGGGTGCCGCTGGCCACGAATAGAGCTGCTTCCTTTCCCAACATTTCGGCTGCCAAGGATTCGATCTCGTTGACTGTTGGGTCTTCGCCATAGACATCGTCGCCCACTACCGCTTCGGCCATGGCCGCGCGCATTGCTGCAGTCGGTTGGGTGACGGTATCGCTGCGCAGATCGATAATATTCATCGCTGTTCTTAAATCACCGCTCAAAAGGAGTAGCTTTTCAACGAGGCTTCTCGTGTGTCTGCTTTAAATTTATCAACCAGACATCAGGAGTATTTGAGTAGATTGATCAGTCTATGCGATTACACACTCAAACCCACGGGCTATGGGTGGTGCCGGAACCAAAGGAGGTGCCTTTTTCATAGCGGTTGAATGCAAAGGGCTTGAGTTCACCTACATCGTTACCGGACACCAAGTGTCGTGCCACCAGTTTCCCTATGCCAGTCATCTTAAACCCGTGGTTGGAGTCGGCAATCATGTAGACGTTAGGCATGATCCAATCGATTATGGGGATGTTGTCCGGTGTAAAGGCGCCAATCCCGCCATTGCGGCGGTCCTTAAAATTCGGCCGGATACCTTCGAAGCGTTTCATGAACATGCCCATGCAAGCGGTAATATAGTCCGCAAATTGCGACTCCGCTTGATACTTATCATTGGCGTGACCATAGGGTTCTATCGTGGCTTCCGGTCCGATCATTACCGGCATGGCGCCGCCCTGGATACCCGGGAGTTCCATTCGCTCCGTGCCGTTTTTCCAGTATACGTAGACATTGTCTTTGAGCTCTGTTCCGGTCTGTGGGTCGTTAACCGGCGTATTCATCAATTCAACATGAAGTATGGGAGGGTTACGGTTGTCCGCAGAGTAATACGGACCGTCGTAATAGATTTCTCCTTCCTCCAAACGCCAATAAGTCCACATATCCTTGTCCACGACAAATGAGCCATCACCATACTTTACGTCGATCTTCATCGGCTTTTGTAGCATCTGCCAATGTTGTGGCGTCCATGCGCCCAAGCCTAGCACCACAACATCGCATTTGATCTCGCCTTTGTTGGTGCGAACCGTGCTGACCTGTCCATTGGTGATGTCATAGCCTTGTACTTCGACACCATTACAGATGCTAACTCCGTGGCGTCTGCACATTTGCGCTAATCCATGCACGGCTTGGGCGGTGCCGGCATAACCGCTCGGTTTTTCGTGCAGCACGACATCGATGCCGTGATGCTTAAAGTCTGGCCAGATAGTAGATAAGTGAGCGCGTGCGTCTTGACCCACGTAAAGATCTGAACAATACCCGACGTTATTCTGGCTTTTGTGGACACGTTCATAATCCGTAATCTGGTTTTCTTCACCACAAGACACGTATCCTACCTGTTGAAAGCCAAAGGCGACCGGATCGTAGTTCCAGACATCGACAGAATGGCGCAGAATGGCGTGCAGCGGTTCTGTCATATAGAAGTTTCGTACACATCCGCAGGCAATGCCCGTCGCGCCGGCGCCGGGCATTGCCTTGTCCAGCAACAACACATCTTTGCCCGAGCCTTTCCCCTGGGCTTCTAAATACATTGCAAGGTGCCAGGAGGTACTTAAACCATGCACGCCGGCGCCAACGACAACGTAGGTGGCGGAATTTGGCACTTTGCCGTTCATTTCATAGTCCTCGGCCTATCAATATGGTGTGTCAGCAATCGTTTTACCCCTTCCCGCGTATGGCTTCCTTGGTTTCTAGGTGTCTTACGCGATGCTGGAACAGATCACTTCAGATCCAGTCCAGCACTTGGTCTTGCACGATCTCGGAGTAGATTGGCCTCAAATCCAGTCCAGCACCACTTTCCCAGAGTTCCCGGAGCGCATGATATCGAATCCAGCTTGGAATTCGTCCTTTACGAATTCATGAGTGAGCACCGGACCTAGGTCCAGTCCACCCTGCAGCAAAGCGGTCATTTTGTACCAGGTCTCAAACATTTCGCGTCCGTAGATGCCTTTGATCAGTAAACCCTTAAAAATGATTTGGTTCCAGTCAACCGCAGTTTCAGCCGGGGGGATGCCGAGCAAGGCAACCTTGCCGCCGTGATTCATCACTTTTAGCAGATCGCGAAATGCGTCTGGATTCCCGGACATTTCTAGTCCCACATCGAATCCTTCCCGCATACCTAGTTCTTCCATGACATCTTCTAAGTTCTCGCGGGTGACATTGACCGCGCGGGTCGCGTGCATTCGGCGCACCAGATCCAACCGATAGTCGTTGATATCTGTCACCACTACAAACCGCGCACCAACGTGACGCGCAACTGCGGCAGCCATCGTCCCAATGGGCCCGGCACCGGTAATCAGCACGTCTTCGCCAACCAGATCAAACGACAGTGCGGTGTGCACCGCATTGCCAAATGGATCCAGGATCGCAGCGACATTGTCATCCACATCGTCCGGCAATGGGAAGGCGTTTGCTGCGGGCAGAGACAAGTACTCTGCAAAACTCCCCGGTCGACTGACGCCGACACCGACCGTGTTACGGCACAGATGGCGCTTACCAGCACGACAGTTACGGCAGTGTCCACAAGTTATGTGTCCTTCCCCCGACACACGCTGACCGATCTTAAAGCCACTCACCTCGCTACCTATCTCGGCAATCTCACCCATGAATTCATGCCCGATAGTCATTGGAACCGGAATGGTCTTTTGCGACCATTCGTCCCAGTTGTAGATGTGAATATCAGTGCCGCAGATCGCAGTCTTACGCACTTTGATTAATACATCGTTATGACCGATGCGGGGCTCGTCCACATCTTCCATCCAGATGCCGGGTTCTCGTTTAGCCTTGAGCAGGGCTTTCATCTGTGAACTCTGGTTGACTATTCATCAGCTTATCACGTTAAGCTCCCGCCCCACTTTGGCAAAGGCATCCAGGGCGCTCTCCAAATGATGCTGTTCATGGGCGGCGGACATCTGAGTGCGGATCCTCGCCTGGTCTTTAGGCACCACTGGATAAGAAAATCCGATCACATAAATTCCTTCATCTAGCAATCGCCCTGCCATTTGTTGCGCCAGCTCAGCATCACCCAACATCACCGGAATGATGGGATGCTCTCCCGATGTGAGGGTAAATCCAAGCTTGGTTAACCCATCGCGAAAATATCCCGCATTGTGATGAAGACGTGTGCGCAGATCACCAGTCGATCCAAGTAATTCCAGCACTTTTAGCGAGGTGGCGGCTATCACTGGCGCCAAGGAATTGGAAAACAAATAAGGTCGTGATCGTTGGCGTAACCAAGTGACAATCTCTTTGCGCCCGGAAGTATACCCCCCCGACGCGCCACCTAAGGCTTTGCCCAAAGTGCCAGTGATGATATCGACACGACCTTCCACCCCACAATGCTCGGGTGTGCCACGTCCGTTGGCACCCATGAATCCCACTGCATGGGAGTCATCCACCATTACCATGGCGTTATACCGTTCCGCCAAATCACAAATGGCTGCGAGATTGGCAGCCACGCCATCCATGGAGAACACCCCGTCGGTGACGATCAGGCGAAACCTGGCTTCACCCGTTTGTTGCAGGCGTTGTTCTAGCTCCTGCATATCATTGTTTGCGTATCGATGCCGCTGCGCCTTGCATAGCCGGATTCCATCAATGATGCTCGCATGGTTAAGCGCGTCACTGATCACTGCGTCGCGCTCGTCCAGCAAGGTTTCAAAGAGGCCGGTATTGGCATCGAAGCAAGACGAGTACAAGATGCTATCTTCGGTGCCGAGGAATTCACTAAGTCTCTGCTCTAACAACTTGTGCGCCGATTGCGTCCCGCATATGAATCGCACCGACGACATGCCGAATCCGTATCGATCCAGTGCCTGCTTTGCGGCCGCAATGAGCTCAGGGTGGTTAGCCAAACCAAGGTAATTGTTGGCACAGAAGTTGATGACCTCTAGTGTTGAGCCGCGTTCACCTTCAACCGCAATGAGTGCCTGCTGTGGCGACGCAATGACTCGCTCTTCTTTGTACAGTCCTGCCTTGTGCAGCGCCTCGGTCTCTTGGCGCAAATAATCTAAGAAACCCGTATCCATTCTAATGTTGAGTCTCGGCGTAGTCCGACAATGTGATTCTATGCTAGTTTGCGCCCGTCTCGTATTTGTCTGGACAAACTGCCTGAAGTAAAGGCTCAATGTGGAAGTAGTTGCCATGGTTGAACAACCCAACCTCAAACGCCTGAGACGGTACCGATTAGACCGCGTTCGAGAGCAATTGATTCGCCGTGACTATGCTGGTGCGTTGCTGGCGGATCCGCTTAACACCCGTTACGCCACTGATAGCACCAACATGCAGGTTTGGTGCACCCACAACGCGGTACGCTATGTCTTCGTGGCAACCCAGGGCCCGGTGGTGTTGTTCGATTTTCACGGTGGCGCTCATCTTTCCGAGGGCCTCGGGACGATTGACGAGGTAAGACCTGCGACGTCGTGGTTCTACTTTACGGTGGGCCCTCGCGTCGCAGAGCGAGCAGGGGTGTGGGCGGATGAGGTTGCTGACCTGATCAACATTTATGGCAGCGGAAATCGTCGGCTGGCTGTGGATCGCTGTGACCCGGTGGGCACCCATGCGTTGCTGGCACGCGGGATTTCCATACAGGACGGTCAGGAAGTGATGGAGCTCGCGAGATCAATCAAGTCACCGGATGAGATTGCGGCCATGCGATGCGCTATTGCCGCGTGCCAAGCTGGCATGGGGTCTATGCGAAAGGCGCTGCGTCCCGGCATCACTGAGAACGAGCTTTGGTCTGTGTTGCATGCGGAGAATATCGCCCGGGGCGGTGAGTGGATAGAGACGCGATTATTAGCGTCCGGCCCGCGCACCAACCCTTGGTTTCACGAATGCAGCGGGCGCGTCATCGAGAAGGGGGATCTGGTCAGTTTCGATACAGATTTGATCGGGCCATACGGCTATTGCGCGGACATATCACGATGTTGGCTGTGCGGCGACGGCAAACCCACGGAACAACAAAGGCGGCTCTATGCGCTTGCGCGGGAACAGATCGAGTACAACACTGAGCTGGTGAAACCGGGATTATCTTTTCGCGAATTTTCTGATCGCGCCTGGCGATTGCCGGAATCCTGCGCGGGCAATCGTTATTCTGTCATCTCACATGGCGTTGGTCTATGCGACGAATATCCAGCGATCTACTATCCGCAGGAACATATCGCAAGCGGTTATGATGGAGTGATCGACGAGTATATGACGCTTTGTGTCGAGTCATACATCGGCGAAGTGGGTGGCTCAGAAGGCGTCAAGCTCGAGCAGCAGCTATTGGTTAATGCAAACGGCACGATACCGCTGTCTACATTTCCATTTGAGGATGAATTGTTCCTTTGATTTATTTATGAGAACTTTGTGCCTAGGGGAATGCTGTGGCCATTTTAGGTTCTGATGAACCACCGGCAGTTGAGGTGGTCCGTGAAGACGCAGAGACGCAATTCTTTTTTGTGTGCGATCATGCCAGTGCGCGTATCCCGCGTTCGCTTGATAATCTTGGGCTGGAACCGGATCTTCTTCAAAGGCATGTGGCGTGGGATATCGGCGCCGCCGAGGTTGCGCGGCGATTGGGCAACCGGTTTAAGGCGCCCTTATTAGTGTCCGGGTACTCGCGGCTAGTCATCGACGTGAATAGGCGACTCGAGGATGCAGCCTCTATAGCGGTACAGAGCGATGGTCACCTCATTCCAGGCAATCGCGATTTGAGTGTGGAGCAGGTGACTCTGCGGGCAGAGACCTTCTTTTGGCCGTACCATTGGGCCATCGCAAGGCAGATCGATCGAGTGCGTGAACGCGGACAAGTCCCTGCTATTATCTCCCTGCACAGTTTCACTCCAGAGTTCGGGCATGTGGCGCGGCCTTGGCCCATAGGTGTGCTGTGGAACAACGACGGGCGCATTGCACGACCATTGATGCAGCAGTTGCGGGCCAGCAAGCAGATATGTGTAGGCGATAACCAACCGTACTCAGCGCACAGTCCGTATGGCTACACCATGAACGCCCACGCTGAAACTGCTGGCTTGCCTCACGTACTTATCGAGGTGCGTCAGGATATTATTGCCACAGCGGCAGGGGCGGACCAGTGGTCCAACATTCTAGGAGATGCGTTGTCTGAGATTTTGGAGGATCACGACATTTATCACATTGAGCATTTCATCGATGACTAACGAACCCACCTTCACCATAGGCATTGAGGAAGAGTACCTGCTGGTGGACCGCGAGACCCGCGACCTTATCGGCGAGGCACCACCGACTATGCTGTCACAGTGTGAGGAATTACTCAAAGGACAGGTCACACCGGAATTTCTGCAATGTCAGATCGAAGTGGGAACTCGAGTCTGCAAATCTTTACAGGAGGCCAGTGAGGACCTGGCGCATCTGAGACGTACCGTTGCAGGACAAGCCCAGAGCCATGGGCTCGCCTTGATTGCCGCATCAACTCATCCGTTCGCGCTTAAGGGCGGACAGAAACGCACGGAAAAGGACCGCTATAAGATTCTAGCGCGGGATCTGCAGGAGGTGGTGCGCCGCCTCATGATTTCCGGTATGCACGTTCACGTCGGTATAGAGGACGACGACCTACGTATCGATTTAATGGGGCAAGTGAGTTACGTCCTGCCCCATTTGTTGGCGCTCAGTACTTCCTCGCCTTTCTGGGAGGGACACAACACTGGTCTTAAGTCGTATCGGATTGCCGTGTGGGACGAGTTGCCGCGAACGGGATTGCCCGAGTACTTCGAGAGTTACGCCGAGTTTCAACGCCACGTCAGCATGCTGGTCGGAGCGGGCGTGATAGAGGATGGCACAAAGTTGTGGTGGGATGTGCGGCCAAGTTTTCGCTTCCCCACCCTAGAGATGCGCATCAGCGATGTATGCACTCGCCTCGAAGACAGTATTTGTATCGCCGCCTTGTACCGCTGTTGGTTGCGGATGCTTTATCGGCTGCGGCGCAATAATCAGCGTTGGAGACGCTACGTGGCATTGTTAGTCAACGAGAATCGATGGCGGGCGCAACGCTATGGCACAGATGAAGGGCTTGTGGATTTTGGCAAGGGTGAAATCGTTCCCTACGTAGATCTATTAGAAGAAATGCTGGAGATAGTCCGCGAGGACGCGCAGTATTTTGGCTGTGTGCCCGAGGTAGAGCACGCGCGTGCGATTCTCGCCCGTGGCACCAGCGCTCACCGCCAGGTTAAAACCTACGAACGCGCTAAAGCCGAGGGCGCAACAGAAGAAGAGGCATTCAGATCTGTGGTGGATATGTTGATCGAGGAGACATCGTACGGCTTGAATTAAACCTCCCAATGCGGTTTCCAGTCACCTTGTGCACGAAGTTCTATTTGCGCCTCGTCCTCGACGAGCTTTGCGACGTGTAGTTCCCCTTGCTGCCCGCCATAAGTCTCCCGAGCTAGTTCAAAACGCTCCTTCGCTTTTAGGCTCATCGCCAGCGGCACTGCTTTATCGGTTCCAAGTTGTTCGATAAGGCTCAAGTCCTTACAACAAAGATCAAGAGTGAACGACGGGTCGTAATGCCCCGCGAAAATCGAGGGCACATCATGACGAGCGACAAAGCTATCTCCCACACTGTCCTTGATGGCTTGCCACAGTGTCAGCGGCTCAACTCCGGCTTTGACGCCCAGAGCAAGGCCCTCGCCGATGGCAGCAGCATGAATAAACCAAAGTTGGTTGGTGACGAGCTTCACCACAGTGCCGGTTCCATAAGCGCCACACGCAATCACCCGTCCCATGGTCTCGAGTATTGGTCGGGCACGCTCGATGTCCACTGTTTCGCCTCCGGCGAATATTGTCAACGTACCCGTCCGGGCGCCGTCTACCGCGCCGGTGACAGGTGCGTCGATTGCCCTAATGCCTTTTTGCTGCGCTTCGGTAGCGAGTGTAGATAACAGAGTACGACTGTTGGTGGTCATATCAATCCACAGATTGCCGTCACTCAATCCTGAGAGCGCGCCGTGCTCTCCCTGCATGACTGTCCGGCACTGGGTTGGGCCGGGCAGCGAGGTGATGAGTATGTCCACTGCCTCGGCGCACTCCCGAGGATTCTCGACCCATTTTGCTCCTTCTTGAAGGTGTGGCGCTGCCACTTTAGGATTCAGATCATGTACCACAAGACTGAATCCCGCTTTAGTGATGTTATGGGCCATAGGGGCGCCCATAGTGCCAAGACCAATGAAGCCGACAGTTTCTTTCACGCTTGCCTCCGAATATTCTATTCGCAGTAGCCTTGACCCTGAGGCGGGTCGTTGTGTGCAGCAGGCGAAGTCAGTTCGCTACAACTGATTGTAAGCTTTCCATCACTATTCATGCTGTACATAAACGTGTCATGATTGGTAAGCGTGTAGTCGTTTATTTCTATTGGACACCACAGAGAGGACCATTCAAATGAAACTAATCGAACGTGCCATGGTGCTTCTAATCGCAGGTACCTTGGTTGGCATCGGGCAAGGGTCAGCGCAGGCGGCGAGCGATGTACGTGCGACCATCGTGGCTAGCATTGAGCAATGGACCACAGCCTTTAATGAAGCTGATGCAGCAGGGGTGGCCGCGATGTATACACAAGAAGGTCAGCTGCTACCGCCGGGTGGCCCAACAGTAACAGGTCGCGAAGCCATTCAAGCTTTCTGGCAGGGTGTGATGGATTCGGGTATCGCCAAGGCCGAGCTGGAAGCCACTGAAATCGAGGGAAGTGGAGCGTTAGTTTACGAAGTCGGAGTCTACCGATTGTTCGGTACCGACGGACAACTTGCCGGCGAAGGTAAGTATATCGTGGTGTGGAAGCAGAGCGATGGGCAGTGGAGGTTGCATCGTGATATCTGGAATGGCAACAGTTGACCTGCCAGTGGTTAGTTTATCGATGGGTGAACCACTTCAGTGTGCGTAATCCGGTTCTTCCCGATCTAGCATGCGTTTGAGTGCAGCAAAATGTGCCGGCACTTGACTTTCGTCGTTGTCACTCATTTGTTGCGCAGTCTTTTGTACCACATCACTTGAGATGTATCGTAGCGGTCGTCCAGTTGACATGGCCATGACCTGGAGTTGGCAGGCGCGTTCTAGATAGTACAAGTCGTTGAATGCATGACTAGCACTAGGGCCAGTGACGATGACACCGTGGTTGGCAAGAAACAAGATGCTTTTGTTCCCCAGAGCAGCCATCATGCGATCGCCTTCTTCACTGTCGAGAGCGATCCCCTCATAGCCATTGTCATAGGCCACACGATGATGAAACATTAGAGCGGTCTGGCTTATCGGCTCAAGCGTGCCATCGGCCAGGGTGGTTAACGTCGTGGCGTAGGGCATATGGGTGTGCAGTACGCAGCGAGCATGAGGTAAGCCTTTGTGAATCCGCCAGTGGATATAGAATGCCGTAGGCTCCGGGGGTGCATCCCCTTGGATCAGTTCGCCGTCATTGTTAACGAGTAACAGGCTACTCGCCGTAATCTCTGACCAATGGTAGCCTTGGGGATTGATTAGGAATTGATCATTAGTGCCTGGAATCATGTAGCTGAAATGATTGCAGATGCCTTCGCCCAAACCAAAACGAGCAGCGAGACGCAGCGCTGCCGCTAAATCTATGCGCGCCTGTTTCAATATCTTATCCATCGCCTACTCCGATCGAATTTACAAAGATAATAATATCCCGAGGTAACGTTACTGCTCCACCGCTAGTGACAGCTAAGAGTATTTGTGGGCTACGGACTAATGCGGACATTTGTGAGAAGGTGGCCCAGCGATGACTGATCTTCCACTTGGTTTTGACGAATTCGGAAAGATCAAGCGCGTATTGTTGCGCAATGCTGGAGTAGCCTTTGTAGATCAGCAGAACATCGCTGCGCAGTGGCGTGGACTCAACTATATTGCGCCACCCGACTTCGATCGGGCCGTGGATGAGTTCGAAGCTTTTGTCCAGTTACTCAAGAGCTTTGACATGGTCGTCGAGTATATGGATGCAGAACTATACCAGGGTTTGGATTCGATCTATGTGCGCGACGCAAGCATTGTGGCCCCGGACGGCATGATCCTATGCCGAATGGGCAAGCAACAGCGAAGTGCTGAACCAGAAGTGTCGGGTAACCACTACCGATCCGTGGGTTTGGCAATCAAAGGAACTATTCAGGGCGAGGGGCGATTAGAAGGTGGGGATGTGGTGTGGCTCGATCAGCACACAGTAGCGGTGGGTCGTGGCTACCGCACCAATGACGAGGGGATTCGACAGCTCAAGAACCTATTGGGAGCACAAGTGGATGTCATCATTGTTCCCTTACCTCATTGGAGAGGTGAGGGCGACGTATTTCATCTGATGTCGATGTTGAGTCCGGTAGATCGAGATCTCGCCCTGGTCTACTCGCCGTTGTTGCCTATACCTTTTCGGGAACTGCTGCTGCAGCGCGACATAGAGCTGGTGGAGGTCCCCGCCGATGAGTTTGAAACTATGGCTTGCAATGTGCTTACCGTCGCCCCCCGTCAGTGTTTGATGCTAGCCGGGAATCCGCGTACACGTGTAGCGCTGGAAGGAGTTGGAGTAGAGGTTCATGAGTATATCGGCAATGAAATCTCGGCCAAGGGTTGTGGTGGGCCGACCTGTCTAACGCGGCCACTGGCGCGGGATGGTGGCATTGTGGACCGTTGACGGGGTTGCACGCGTGGCGTATTCTGGCCCGCAGTATGGCGCGCCTTGACATACTTGAGAGGCTCAAGCTTGATCCGTAGTAGGGATGTCTTAACCTAAGCATACTAAACAACGAAGGCACCACCCCGGTGGGTCGGGCAACTAAACATTTATGGAGGGAAAATTATGAAACGAGATGAACTCATTGAACAACTTGCCACGGGCAAAATGACCCGACGGAAATTCAACAAGCTGTTGGCTTCCGTCGGCGCCACCATGGCAACGTTTCCAGTGATGTCCAGAGTCGCGAGTGCGGCCACCGAGGACCATCCGATGGTGTTCACCTGGGAAGGGTTCGAAGACCCCGAGCTTCACAAGCCCTATGCAGCGAAATATGGTGAATCACCCAACTACTCCTTTTTTGGTGACGAAGAGGAGGCATTCGCTAAGATGCGAGCAGGTTTTAAACCCGATCTGACACAGCCATGTTCCTATAAAGTGCCGATCTGGCGAGACGCAGGCATTATTGTGCCCGTCGACACCAGCCGCCTGAGCAACTGGGCGGACGTGGTTCCAAGCCTGAAGGACATCCCCGGGATGGTGGTGGACGACAAGCGTTATTGGATTGTGGCGGATTGGGGACAGACTTCTGTTCTCTATCGCGAGGATTTGGTCGAAATCAATGAAGAGTCTTGGAACCTGCTTTGGGATGAGCGTTACAAAGGTCGTCTGGCCATGGCCGACAGTCTGATCGATGGAGTGATGGTGGCTGCCATCGTAGCCGGTGCCAAGGATCCCTACAACATGACCGATGACGAAATGGCGAAGACCAAGGAGCTGTTGCAACAACAGCTACCACTGCTGCGTTATTACTGGACCAGCCCAACCGATATCCAGCAGGCGCTGGCCTCTGGCGAGTTGGTCGCCAGCAGTGCGTGGAATGACGCTTACACTGCGCTAAAGGGTGAAGGTGTGCCGGTCAAGTTTATGAAACCGAAAGAAGGGGCGATGACCTGGGCCTGTGGGTTCTGCCTGATGAAGGATGCTGATCCCGCGAAGGTCGATCGTGCCTACGACTACATTGACGCCTATCTCGCCCCTGAGTCGGGTGCATACGAGATCACTGAATTCGGTTATGGACACGCCAACATCAAGGCGTTTGATCTCGTGTCTGAAGAGGAACTGGCGGAGCGTGGCTTGAGCCGTAATCCCGATGAGGTGTTGAGCTCTGGTATTTTCCAAGAGCCCATTGGCAACGAGCCCGCGTTGCAAGCGATGTTCGAGGAGGTCAAGGCAGGGATGTAGCGTGCTCTGCTATGCTGTGGACCGGGCTCGGGCGATTCAGCCCGAGCCCGGTCTTGCTCTTAAGGATTTGCCCATACTCAGACCCGGCGCCCCCGCTTACTTGCCAAGCTTATCGGATCATTTGAATGGCTGACTCCACCGCCACAGTTGCTGTCTCGACCCCAAGCCGTAGTCCGCAACTGGGACTAGTGGGGCGCATTCGCGCCGCTTTCATGCGCAGTGAGTCGTTCCGCGGATTTTCCTTGCTGTCCCCTACTATGGCGTTGATGTTTATCGCGCTGGCGGCGCCATTGGCCGTGTTGCTCACGCTGAGCTTTTGGACACAGGAATATCTGACTTTCATCAAGGAATTCTCACCCTCAAACTACTTGGCTTTTTTTGAAAAGCAGATTTATCCAAAGATCCTGTTGAAGTCGCTCAGGATCTCGGCCATGGTCACTTTTGCCACAGTGCTGCTCGCCTATCCCATGGCGTACTTCATCGCGTTTCGGGTAAAGAAAAACAAGTTGCTGTGGTTAATCCTTATCACCGTGCCGTTTTGGACCAGCTACTTACTCCGCGTATTCGCCTGGAAAATCGTTCTTGGCTACAACGGCGTTATCAATTCGGGGCTCATTAGTCTAGGGATTCTCAGCGAACCGCTGGAATTTTTGTTGTACAACCCGACGGCGGTGGTTATAACCTTGGCGCACGCCTGGGCGGCGTTTGCTATTTTGCCTATCTACGTTTCCCTAGAGAAGATTGATCGTTCCTTGCTCGAGGCCGCGAGAGACCTGGGTGAAGGTCCTTTCATGACTTTTGTTCGGGTAACCCTACCGCTATCGATGCCTGGCGTGATTGCGGCGAGCTTGCTGGTATTCATACCTACGGTAGGCGATTACGTTACACCCACTCTGGTGGGTGGACCGACCGGCATCATGATCGGCAATATCATTCAGTCTATGTTTGGTAAGGCGCAGAACTGGCCTCTTGGCGCTGCCTTGGCAGTGATCTCAATGTTGGTGGTGACGGTGGCGGTGTGTGGATTCCTTTGGCTTACCAATAACTTTAGGAAACGCGTGGCATGAGCGCGGGTGTGAGTCGAAGATTTGATGGCTTTGCGTTGTACGCGATTGCCTATTTGATCTTTATTTATCTGCCAGTACTGTTCCTACCTTTATTCTCGTTTAACGACTCCATCTACATCGCCTTTCCGCTCAAGGGCTTTACCCTGGAGTGGTATGGCAAGATGGTGAATAATCCGGGGCTGATCGATGCTTTATGGAACAGCGTCCAAATTGCTTCAGGATGTGCTGTATTGAGCACGATTCTTGGAACCTTGGCGGCGAAGTCAGTGACGCGTTACCGCCTCCCGGGACGCGGACCGTTGATCGGCTTTATCATGATTCCGCTGGTGATTCCCTCGATCATCATTGGCATCGCTCTGCTGATCTTGATGAGTTTGGGTGGCATCGAGCTATCACTGTTCACCATCGGACTTGGCCATATGCTCTTTTGTGTCCCGTTTTCCATGCTGGTGATGATTTCTAGAATGGAAGGGTTTGATAAGAGTATGGAAGAGGCCGCACAGGATCTAGGAGAGAACGCATGGGGTACATTCTGGCGGGTCACTTTCCCCTTGGTGGTGCCGGGTGTGGTGGCGAGCTTGCTGTTGACCTTTACGATCTCTTTTGATGAATTTGTGCTGGCGTTCTTTCTGTCCGGTACCGATGTTACGCTGCCGGTGTTCATCTGGAGTCAACTACGCTTCCCCAACCGTTTGCCCGCAGTGTTGGCGCTTGGCGCTTGTATACTGATGGCGTCATTCGTGCTTGTAACGTTTGCCGAGTGGTTTAGACGTCGCGGCGTGCAGTTAAAGACCTCCTCGGGCGTTTAGTGAATATTTGGCATGAGTGAGCAACCCATCATATCGTTTCAGAGTGTGCGCAAGGACTTCGGCCCGGTACGTGCCGTCAACGACGTCTCCTTCGACATTCTGACCGGTGAATTCTTCTCATTACTAGGGCCTTCAGGATGCGGCAAGACCACGCTGCTGCGTATGGTGGCGGGATTTGAGGCGCCGACTGGAGGTGAGATCTATCTAGACGGTCAGCCCTTGTCCGCGATACCACCGCACCAGCGGCCGGTCAATATGGTGTTTCAGAGCTATGCCATCTTTCCCCATCTCAACGTGAGTCAAAACATTGCCTTTGGCCTGCGCAAGTCCGGTCTATCAAAACAAGAGCTGGACTCAAAGATCAATGAGATGTTGGAGATGATCAAGCTGCCGGGGTTTGGCTCTCGTGGTGCGGACGAATTATCTGGAGGGCAACGTCAACGCGTGGCACTGGCACGCGCATTAATCAAGCGCCCCAAGGTGTTGTTGCTGGATGAGCCGCTGGGTGCCTTGGATAAGAAACTGCGTGAGCAAATGCAGATCGAACTACGCGCGTTGCAACAACAAGTGGGGATTACATTTGTATTCGTGACCCACGATCAAGAAGAGGCGTTAACGCTGTCTGATCGCATCGCAGTGATGTCAAAGGGAGACGTGTTAGAGATCGCCTCGCCCACTGAGCTTTATGAGTCGCCACGCACACAGTTTGTAGCGGACTTTATCGGCACCATGAATTTCTTCAAAGGTTCGGTTCGGAGTGTGACCGATGCTACGACCGAGGTCGAAGCAGAGTCATTGGGAACGATTCTCGCCGGTGCGGGAGGCAATGGACTTTCTGCGGGATCAGAAGTGATGGTGGCGATTCGACCCGAAAAGCTTGAACTGTGCTTTGAATCGCCCCAAGTCCCAGAGAACACGGTCGAAGGGCGTATGGGGCCTTCTGCTTATCTGGGCGATCGCAGCCACCTTTACGTGCTTATTTCTGGTCGGGAAGAGCCGGTGTCCGTTGCGTTGCAGAATTTGGACCGGTCGTCCCAGGGTTCTCGCCACACTGATCAACCGGTGTGGCTGTCTTGGTCGAAGGATTCAGTGGTGTTGTTGCCCGTAGAATAGAGGCGCCTGTCAGCGGTATTCAGCAAATCCCCTTGTACTATGCGCCTTCCACGGTGCAGCACCAGAGCTCCAACCTAAGTGGGCAAATAGGATAAACTTAGACATCGAGGAGTCCACAGACAAGACAGTAATGACAGTCGGTGTTCGCCGTTTGAGGTGATCGATGTTTGGGCTAAGTCTACGTCTAATGGTGCTAAGTTTGGTCGGGACTATGGGGGTCTCCTGGCTTTACTGGATGCACACGGCCCCAGAATGTCTGGAATCCCGCTCGCCTGACTGCCAAAGTGAGTTGGTGGAGCCTATGGAGTCGTTGGAGCATCAACACTCGATATGGAATCAGCCTAAGTCTGCGGTTGCGCTTGAGCCTGCTGACGTCGCTGACCTCGCCAACCCCAGGCCCGCATTACAGCCTGAGACGGTCGACCGTGGCAGGGAGTTGCAACAAACCTGGGATGCGGCTCAAATCCAAGTTGTCCTTGGTGACATCAATGTCTTCGGGCGTATCGGAGATAGCAATATCCAGGATCGTTTGTCACGCATCCCTCAGGGTGTGAGCTTCCCGACCATTATCTACTTACATGACTGTGCATTGCCGAGGTGGTCGGGTCCATACTATTTCTGGTTTGGTCTTGCGCGGTCTGGCTATGTGCTCATTGCACCTGATAGTTTTGCGCGCACCAACAAATCGCGCACTTGCAATAGAGGGAACACACAAACTGAAATGCGACTTGAGGAATTAAATTTCGCCATTAAGCAGGTGAATAAGCTCCCATGGGTGGACACGCATAATCTATTTCTGATCGGTCACAGTGAAGGCGGTAAAGCGGCGGAGCGATACCGTGGCTCGGAGTTCAAGGGAATTGTAATTACTTCGACGAGCTGTTCAGTGCGAACTGATGATGGATCGACGACGCCGTTGCTCGCCGTCGCCTCGATAGACGATACGTGGGTAGAGAGCTTGGGGCCATATTGCGAGCATGCAGATGAGCGTCTGCTTATTCAGGGTAGTGCCCACGGAGTGCTGGTGTATCCACAAGCGCGTCAGGCGGTTCGGGGATTCATCTTCAAGCACACCGATGTCCCTTGGACTTGAAATCGTTGGCAGGGCCGATAAAGTGTTCGTCTTAGTGAGCGAGCTGTGCTCTGCGTAGAATTCACGTATTGATGTAACGAATATGAACCGTCGTCTGACATTCCTGGCACTAACGTTAGTGGTCGCGACCGCGACAGGTCTGGCGTGGGCAGATCTCAACGGGCCAGCCAAAGTAATCGATGCTGATACCTTGGAGATCGACGGTGAGCGTATCGCGCTACATGGTGTTGAGGCCCCCTCGGAGGACTGGCAATGTACGGCCTCAGACGCCAGCGTGTGGGATTGTGGTAACGCAGCGAAGCTTGCCCTGTCTCAACATATTGATGGCGCTTCATTAAGCTGCCAGGAACGCGGACGCAACGAAGCGAAACAGGTTCTATCTGTGTGTACCCTGCACGGTGTTGAACTGAATGCTTGGTTGGTCAGAGAAGGATGGGCTAGGTCGAGCGATCTCGAATCTTCTGTCTATGCCGAGCAACAACAACAGGCCATGGCAGCGGGGAAGGGGTTGTGGCGTGGTGGCTTCATGCCAAATGAACAGTGGTGGTCTGGTAAGGCGGATCCGGTGGCCAAAACTGGTGAGGATGTGGGCTGCGGTGCGTGCACTGCGCGTCACCGCAGTTTTGCCAAGTCGCGCGAACAGAGAAAAGCCGATCAGTCCGATTAACTTACGTGCGCCCCCGCTTACGAAGCGGCGCCGCCCTTACGAAGCGCCGCCGACGCTCGACAAGCGGCTCTGAGCTCAATCCATCTTTGTCGGCTCAAGGCCGTTTCCAGATTACCGGAAACCAATCCTGTCGCATCTTATCCCCACTATTGAGCCCGATATCGGGATAAGGCGGCGACATCTCCCCGGGGCGTTCACAATACACCGCATCGTCACCCAACCAACGGGTGGAGAATGCGCGTCTGCGGTTTTTCACTTGGTTATCAGTGGTTCCGTGCAAGGTGCGAAAGCTGAACAAAATTGTGTCCCCAGGTTTCATGTCCCAGCAGCGAATTTCATAGTTATGCTCATCTGCATCGATTTCTGGCACTGAGTCAAGCTCCGAACCTTGCTGATCGAAATGCTCACCGCTTATGAAATGACGGGGATAGAACAATTTGTCCCAACGATGGGATCCGACCACAAAGCGCACTGCTATGTCCTTGGGCACTTCATCCAGCGAGATGTAAATGCTTACAGTCTGACGACCGTCAACGCAGTAGTATGGTAAGTCTTGGTGCCAAGGCGTAGCTCGTTGCGTTCCGGATTCTTTGACAAAGGAGTGCTCATGGAAAAACTGGGCGCTTTGAGACTCCATAAAATGGCCAGCCATTGAAGCGGCATAGGAGTTGAATACAAACTCTTTATACTCTGGGATGCGTTCCCAGTTGCAATAGCTGTCGAAGAATCGTCCGGCTTCTTCTTCTTCAGTGCTCTCACAGGGAAAAGCATAATTCCGAGGATCAGCCAAGTTGCGTTCCAGCCCCATCTGCAAGGGCTTGACCCAGTCTACAAATTCACCGGGCAGGAAGACTACGCCGTCTCGTTGAAAGGTTTCAATATCTTGCTGCGACGCCGTATATTCTGGGGCTGGTCTTATGTCAACGCCGGAGGTCGACTCACCCTGTGTGGGTCTCCACGGGACGGTCCACTCGTTAACACCAACTCTGGGCTTCATCGTGCGTGTCGAGTTAATATTTTAGCCCTGCCACAAGCCTTCTTTAGTAAGATCATCCATTGTGGCACTGATGCTGTCTCTGAGAATGCCGACAAATGTGTCGATCTGATCATGGGTCAAGGTCAATGGCGGTGACATTACATTCAAGTGCGCAATGGGTCGGACGATCAAGCCCCGTTTCTGGCAATGGGTTGCAATTCGCTGGCCGATTTGCACCTCCGGGTCGAACAGTTCTTTGGTTTCTTTGTTCGCCACATTTTCTACGCACATCATGAAACATTTACCCCGCACGTCGCCGACAATGGACAAGTCCCGCAGTGTGGCAAGCTGTTGTTCAAAGTAAGGCCCTACTTGGCGCACATGTCCGCAGATGTCGTCACGCTCCATGATCTCGATGTTCTTAAGACCCGCAATGCAGGAGACGGGGTGACCGGAGTAAGTGAAGCCGTGGGTGAACAGCGCCCCTTCTGCTTGCGGTACGCTGATCACATCATAGACTTCGTCTGAGATAATGGTTGCTGACAGCGGCACATAACCTGAAGAAATGCCTTTGGCGCAGGTGATGAAATCCGGTATGAAATCGAACACCGGCTCCGATGCGAAAAAATGTCCAATTCGCCCAAACCCTGTTACCACTTCGTCGGAGATATACAACACGCCATATTTTCCGCAAACTTCCATAGTGCGCCTGTGATAGCCCGGCGGCGGTACGATGACGCCGCCCGCGCCCATGATCGGTTCGGCAATGAAGCACGCCACATTTTCCGGACCCAATTCGAGAATCTTGTTCTCCAGGTCCGCGACTTTTTCGTCACAGAATTGTTCAACAGTCATGCCCTCGGGCCGCCGATAGGTATTCGGTGCTGGGATGTGATGCACCAACCCCGGCGCAAGGTCAAAGCCCTGGTGATCGAATTCCACTCCGGTCATTGACATCGCGAGATAGGTACTGCCGTGGTAACCGTCCACTCGGGAGATGATCTTTTTCTTGCTCGTTTTGCCAAGTCTATTGAAATAGAAGTGAATGATGCGAATCGCCGTGTCATTCGACATCGAGCCGCCGGTCCCATAGAAGATACGATTAAGCGAAACGGGAGCAAGCTCAGCGAGCTTGGCAGCGAGTTCCGCGGCCGGAGGTGTGGTGAGATGGGTAAACGTCGAGTAGTATGGGATGCGGCGG